>DASWYF010000001.1 GCA_036405135.1 Verrucomicrobiia bacterium
TGCGCCACCGCTTCACGGGAACCTTCGCCAGCGTCATAAGCCACAAGTATCCGCTCCCGCAAATCCAACGAAATCGTCTTCACCTCTTCCTCTTACCTTCCACCCTCAGAAAAGGCTACAGTTTTATTTAAAACGCTCTAGCGGCGGCTTTCAAGCCGCCGACTTTGGAAAAAAGACACATTGTCGCGTAGCGACAAAAGAGCTCGGATGTGATGCGGATTCTTGCGTCGCTGACGCGATGCGGACGAAAATGTGACCAGGCCACGAGTTGAAACTCGTGGCTATGAATCTACTCTCGCTACGCGAGAAACCAGCTACTGCTTCGCGCTGAAGTCCAGGCACACGAGATGGTCTTCCGAGCGCAGGTAGAGGCGTTTGCGCGAGAGCACGGGTGCGGCCCAGCAGGGATAGTGCAGCTGCGGCACTTGCCAGCGAGAGACCTCTTCGAGCTTCTCCGGATTCACCTTCACGATGCCCAGCAGACCGCCTTCACCGAGGGTGATGAGTTTACCCTCGGCCATGATGGCGGAGCCGCGGCCAAAAACATTGGGTTGCTTGCCGCCGCTGCCCTTGCCCCAGCTCTCATCGCGATCCCACAGCACCTTACCAGTCTTCAATTCTACGCAACGGAAGCGCGCATCAGGTTCGTTGCGGCCGCTGAAGGCGTAGAGATTGCCCTCATGATAGATAGGTGTGGTCCAATGGATCTCTAGCGCTGGGATGACGCGTTGTTCTGGTGGTGCTGGGCGGCCCTGCAATTCATTCGGGTGACGCCAGATTTGCTCGAAGGATTTGCCGTCTGGCTTCACGCGCAGAACCACGGAGCCGATGCGGAAATACGCAGCAGAGATGAAAACTAGGTCATCCACCACTACGGGGTTGATGGCGTTCACGGAATCTTTGACGTAAGAGCAGAACCAGCGACTGAAGTTCACCTCACCGGTCTTGGGATCAAGTGAGACAAGGCCTTGGCGCGTAAGGGCAAAGAGGGTGCGCTTCCCGTGGACCGTGGCAACAACTGGCGTGGAGTAGCTGGCCTGTTTTTCGTAAGGAACCCAATTCACGAGACGATCACCGGGGAAATCGAACATCGGTTGTCCCTGCCAGTTCTTCGCGCCCACGCTTTCCCAGATAGTTTTGCCCGTGGCAGCATCGAAGGCGACCATGCCGGAGTTCGGCTGGCCACCTACCATGGCGATGAGGAGATTCTCTTCAAGGATGGGTGTGCTGCCGACGCCGAAGAAGGCTTCGGGAATCTGGAAATCTTTGGCGGTATCGCGTTCCCAAACTTTCTTTCCGGTTTCGAGATCAAGGCAGAGGAGTTTGCCTTCCACGCCGAAGGTATAGCAGCGATTCGTCGTGAGCAGGGGGGAGCAACGTGGGCCGTTATTGTAGCCGTAAGGATCGGTGTAACTGCATGGATAAGCGTAGCGCCACAGAGATTTACCATCCGCTGCCGTGAAGCATTCCACGATCTCTTCGCCGCCGAGGCGGTGATGCAGCACCAGTTTTTCCCCGCGGATGGACGGCGCGCTGTAACCGGTGCCGATCTTCAATGCCCAAAGCTGTTTGGGGCCATCCTTGGGTAATGAATTGAGCAGGCCGGTTTCGAGGGAGGTGCCATTCGCACGCGGGCCGAGGAATTGTGGCCAGTCTTCAACGGTATTGGTGGCGGTCGCTGCGTTGGAGGTGAATAGTGGGGAAACCGTTAGCGCACAAATCCACGCCCATGTGCGAAAAGAGTTCAAGGCCATGGGATGACGATAGGCTTGGCTATGCGCCTATCGCAACCCGAAAGCGAACGAATCATAAACGCAGGAAGATCTTCTTCCGGTGCAGATACCAGACGAAGAGGGTGGCGAGGGCGAGGCCCATGATGGCGCCGGCCATATCACCTAACCCTTGCACCTGATCGTTTAAGAACTGCCGGACATCGCCGCCCACGAAGCGGTCTGCCTGGCGGCGGAAGCCAATGAGATTGTTTGCGAGATAAACCGTGATGGAGTTCATGCCAATCCAGATGAAGGGCTGGCACCATTTCTGATATTTCAGCACATCCACGATGAGGTAAAAGACGCCCATGAGGATGGCGCTGTAGCCGCCGGCGACGAGCACGAAGGAGCTGGTCCAGATCTTCTTCACGACCGGGAATTGCAGGTGCCACAGCCAACCGATGATGGCAGCGGCAATCCCGCCTGAGATCAGGTAGATGACTTTGCGGTGATCACAACGGTCGGGATCGCGCAGGAAGAGACCGGCGAAGGCTCCGAGGAGGCAGGTGGCAATAGCGGGGATGGTGCTCAGCATGCCTTCCGGGTCCCAGTAGGTGTCGTATTTCTTGCCGGGGAGATATTGGAAATCGAGGTGGTTGGAGACGTTGTAGCCGGGCTCGAATTTGCCGGTGGTGGTGGCGGTGGTGTCCGCAAACGCGGTGTGGGCGAAGGCGAGATTGTTCGTCACGCCGGCTTCCTTGGCCATGGGGGCGAGGGTTTCCTTGTTGAGTTGGATGTCGCGGATGGGCACGAAGGTCATGATGCCCCAGTATCCGATGAGCAGACCGGCGCAGATGCCCGCGAGCGCCTTGGGCTTGAAATAACAGAAGAGCAGGCCGCCGAAGAGGTAGGCCAGGCCGATGCGCTGGAGGACGCCAAGCAGGCGGATATCCGGCCACTTGTTACTGAAGCCGCCGGAGTAAAAGATACCGATGACGACGAGCAACAGCCCACGGCGGATGACGCGCTTCACGGCCATGGAGCGTCCCTCCTGCTCGATAGTGCGGGTGAGGGAATAGACCATCGCCGCGCCGACCATGAAAACGAACAAGGGAAAGATGAGGTCGTAGAAAGCGAAACCAGCCCACTCCTTATGCTCCAGTTGGGAGGCGAGGAAATGGATGAAGCCGCCGGATGCTTGCGCGCCGTCTTTGCCCGCGCTCATACGATTGAGCGCATGGACAAGGGCATCCGCACCGAGAATCCAGAACATATCGAAGCCGCGCAGGGCATCGAGGGACATGAGACGGGGAAAGGACTTTGGTTCGGCGGCAGCGGCAGTGGATGGCGCGGGGGTGCTCATACGCTGGGCGGCAGTATGAGCAGGGAGGGGGAGGGAAGGGAAGCGGAGTTTGTGTTAGCCAATTATTTCATCGAAGCCTGAACCGTGGAGTTGACGTTTGTATGCATCAACGGGCGTTGGATTAAGTATTTGTCGTGATGGAATCTTTCCAGATATGCACTGATATATGTGTAGGTCTTTTGATCGTAGCTGTTAGTGTAAGTGGTCTGTTTGATTTGGAATCCCGAACCTTCCAGCCACTTGGCGGTAAGTGGAGAAAGCTTACCCGTGCGGTTAAGAGATTCTGACGGATACAAAAGGTTGTGATTCGGTGAGATTGTTTTCGGCCAAACATCTGCTTTTAGTTCTAATAATGCAGCCCGCGGTTCAGTGCGGAATGGGTGGGTATCGCTGTATTGGCTGTAAGCGCTCTGCTGCAGGTCCGCGAAAGCAACACC
>DASWYF010000002.1:300000-396008 GCA_036405135.1 Verrucomicrobiia bacterium
ATAAGTGGAACCACTTTGAGTCCAAGTGAGTGAAGTATAGCTGCTCCAATCCAGCACGATAGCGTCTGATTTCGTGGGGAACCCTATGATCATCAAAAGCATCAGTGAAACGATGCTCACCATTATTTTTTTGCAAGATACGTACTTCATCTAGCCTAGGTGCATTTGTATAGGGCCAGATGGGGGTTTATTCAAGTTATTGTTAAGTTTGTTTTATGAATAAGGTGAAAATACGGACTATTCAGTAGATTGTCTTAAAAATGTTTATTATAACGATAAAGTCCAACTTGCAATCATCATGGTGAGAGAAATTCGTGAGTTACTACTTGGCCGTAGCCATCTCCTCACGCCGTTGCGCAAGGCTTTTGAAGAACTCCGCACCTTCACGCATACGGCGTTTGAAGACATCCTTGTCCTCCAACATGGTCTTGAAAATGCGCCAAGACGGCGTGCGGGGGATGAGGACTTTGCCGAAGCGATTGAAGTAGTAGCGCTCGTAGAAGTCTTCCAGAGCGAGGAATATCTCTTCCTTGCTCAAGCCGGGGTATTCGAGCGTGCTTTGTTGGAAGCCGTCTGTCTCCACGAGGTCCGTCTTGTCCTTCTTCACGAACCACTGGTTCATCTTCGCCATCTCGTAAAGCTCCGTGCCGGGGTAGGGTGCGGCGAGCGAGACTTGCAGGCTGAACACGTCCAGTTCCTTGGCGAAGTTGATAGTGGTTTCAATTGTCTGTTTCGTCTCCACTGGCAAGCCAAGGATGAACGTACCATGGATAACCACGCCTGCCTTGTGACAGGCTTTTGTGAAACGCCGCATCTCATCCGTGGTGACACCTTTCTTGATCGTCTTCAGGATGTCGTCATTGCCGGATTCGTAACCCACGAGGAACAAGCGCAAACCATTGTCTTTGAAACTCTGGATGGTGTCATAGTCCAAGTTGGCGCGGCTGTTGCAGGACCAAGTCACGCCGAGCTTGCCGAGTTTCTTCGCGATTTCCCGTGCGCGCGGCAGATTGGCGGTGAATGTGTCGTCATCGAAGAAGAACTCTTTCACATTGGGAAAGATATCCTTCATGTAGGCCATCTCATCCGCCACGTTCTGCGCACTGCGCACTCGATACTTGTGTCCACCAATCGTCTGTGGCCAGAGGCAGAAGGTGCATTGCGCCGGGCAACCACGGCCTGTGTACATGGAGATGTAAGGATGCTGCAGGTAACCGATAAAATATTTCTCGATCTGCAAGTCGCGCTTATACACATCTGCCACCCATGGAAGCGCATCCATATTCGGGATCAGTTCGCGCTCGGGGTTGTGCTTTATCTTGCCTTCCTTGTCTTTGTACGAGATGCCCGCCACGCTGGAGAGCTCACGGCCTTCCGCGACTTCTTTGCAGGTGTAATCAAATTCTTTGCGCGCGACCCAATCGA
Organism: Verrucomicrobiia bacterium; assembly: GCA_036405135.1. Taxonomy (NCBI): domain Bacteria; kingdom Pseudomonadati; phylum Verrucomicrobiota; class Verrucomicrobiia; species Verrucomicrobiia bacterium. Next base: position 301,426 of record DASWYF010000002.1, read on the forward strand.
TGGCCCAAGAGCCTTTCAACGTTTCCGTCGGCAATACCATCGCATGCGCGCCCACGAAGCCGACCACAGTGCCGGGTTTCTGGTTCTTGATCGCCTCCGCCACCTTGCAGTCGTTCTTGTACGAAGGGGTGGAAGTGTTGATGATGACGTGGTCGTAGTTCTTGGCGATGCGCAGGCATTCCTCCAGACCGATGTTATGCGGCGGGCAGTCCAGCAGCTTGGAGCCGGGTACCATGGCGGCGGGTTGCGCCAGCCATGTCGGATACCAATAGCTGGTCACCTCGCGACGCGCCTGATACCGCGCACCGGCACCGCCATCAAAGCCATCGAACGAAGGAGGGGATAGAAACAGTGCGCTCATGTGATGTGTTTTAAGGCCGTCATCCGCAATCGCAGAATCTAATGCCGATTATACTAAACGCAAAAACGGACCCACAAGGGTTTACTTGTGAGTCCGTGTTACAAAACGGAGCCGATTGTGACAGCGAAATGACTACTTATTCTTCGCCGCCTCGATCTTCTTCAGGAGATCATCCCGTTGGGACGTATCACCCGTGCTGCAGCCGCCACCAGCAGTTGCAGTAGTTTCCTCATGCGTATGAGGAATGTCATTACCACCACGGGCAAAGGATGACTTCGCACCAGCGAATTCCTTGTTCACCGCGGCTTTCGCTTCGGCCAAGTGACCTTTGCCGATGGACACGCCGTTGAACGCTTGCACCTTGTAGCCTTCCGTGTAAGGAGCGGGCTTGGCGCCGAAATTGTACTTCATGTTTATCCACGTATCGCGAGGCTTGTTGCTGAGCGCGCCGCTCGGATCGTAGCCGCAATGCACCATGCAGTTCTCGCAACGCGGATCGCGAGCCACACCGTTCACCACGCCATACTTCTCCCAATTCACCGTGCCCAGCATCTCCTGATAGCCCTTGTAGTGGCCATCCGTCATGAGATAGCAGGGGGCCTTCCAGCCCTTCACGTTGTAAGTCGGGATCGCCCAGGCGGTGCAGGTCAGCTCGCGTTTGCCTGCGAGGAATTCCTGATACACCGGCGTGCCGAAGATGGTGAACATCTCGCCCCACTTCTCGATGTCTTTGAACTTCTGACGCGTGAGATCGCGGGTGAGGAAGAACTCTTTCGGATCGAAACCACGACGGGCCACCATGTCCTTCTTGGCGGCATCGTAATCGTAACCCGGCGAGATCGTGTGACCGTCCACGTTCAGGTAGGAGAGATACTTGAACATATCTTCCAGCTCCTGGACGTTCGTCTCTTTGTAAACCGTCGTGTTCGTGGCGACTTGGTAGCCGAGCACCTTCGCCATCTTGATGGCCGCGATGCATTCCTTGAAGACGCCTTCGCGTTCCACGATGAGATCGTGCGTGTATTCCAGACCGTCCACATGCACGTTCCAGTACATCCACTTGGAAGGCTTGATGACCACCTTTTTCTTGGCGTTCTCATCAGACTTGCGGATCTGCTCGGCTTCTTTCTCCGTAACCAGCTCGGCCTTCACCAATTCCTGCAGCTTCGTCTCCATCTCGGGAGAGAAGTGGGCGGCCATGTATTCGCGCATCTTCTTGCGCATGAACACGCCGTTTGTGCAGACGTAAATGATGCGGCCTTGCTCGCGCAGACCATGGATGAGTTCCTCAATCTTCGGATAGATCAGAGGTTCGCCACCGCAGATGGATACCATCGGGGCATCGCACTCGGCGGCAGCACCCAGGCATTGTTCCAGCGGAACCATGTCCTTGAGGCTGGTGGAGTACTCGCGAATACGACCGCAACCCGTGCACGTCAAATTACAGGTGTGCAACGGTTCAAGTTGCAGTACCATGGCAAATTTCGGGGTACGTGCGACTTTATGCTTGATGATGTGACGGGCAATCTTGACCGTCAAAGCCAATGGGAAACGCATAGTTTAAAACTGGGCATCGGCCAGCAGTACCGGCTCGAATTTATTATGAGCAGGTATCACTGCTGGAAGAGGTTCCGTCAGAGACGGCGTTTCCTGAGCAGGATTCGTATTGTGCAACAAACCAGGCAACAGGAACGTAGCGGGCGAGATGGTTCTAGTGGCATTGATGCCACCACAGCCGCTGCCCACGAGGGCAACGAAGCTGAGGCTCAAGCAAAGCCAGCAGTTCCATTTTTTCCGCATTGGCGTAGTATAGATGGCATCGACATGTGTGCAACTTCTATTTCTAAGGTGTTTGAAGTGAGGTGTTTTCATCTCGCTAAGGCGGGTTTTGCCGGTCTAAAGGCCGTTTTGTGGCTGATTTTGCTCACCAGTTTCCTGCCGGTTCAAAGGGTTACAGCAGATAACACCACCAATGTCTTTCAGTTACGGGCGGAGAAAGCGTATCAGACCTGCCGGGAAGCTTACGTGGCCGCGCCCAAGAATGACGACGCCATGTGGCGGTATGGAAAAGCCATTTTCGACCTTGCCGAGTTTGCCAAGGACGATGATGACCGGGAAAAACTCGCACTGGAAGGTATCGACCTTTGCCGGGCCTTGGTTGCCCGGTCACCTAAGAACGCTGCCGCCCACTATTACTTGGGTATGAACCTCGGCCAGCTTGCCCGCACCAAGACCTTGGGTGCCTTGTCCATCGTCCGGGAGATGGAGAACGTCTTCAAACGCTCTGCTGATCTGGACAACAAGGTCCACTACGCTGGTGCTGAACGTTGTCTGGGCATCCTTTACCTCGAGGCTCCCGGTTGGCCCACCAGCATAGGTAACAAATCAAAAGCCCGCCAATACCTCCAACGCTGCGTAGAAGTCAGCCCTGAGTATCCCGACAATCATTTGGAACTCATGGAAGCCTACGTGGAGTGGAAGGACACGAAAACCCTCCAAAAAGCCGCCAAGGAATACGAAGCTATTTTGCCCAAAGCCCGCGAACAATTCAAAGGCGAGGCATGGGAAGAGAGCTGGCTGGACTGGGACAAGCGATGGAAAGCGATCCAAGCCAAGTTGAAGAAATGAGGGGAACTTAAGTTGCGAGCAATTTATGTGTCAGCGATTCATCTCCTCGGATTTCGCCCCCATGATGGCCCGCCGGTGCAACCGACAGTTGACTCATTCGCTCCAGCATCGTTTATTTCCAGCATGCGTTTCACCTGGGTAGTTGTATTGCTGGCGGTCGTATTGTCATCGGGTTGTGCCTCCAAGTCGAAGCAGGTAGAGGAGAAGAGTCCGTTTATGGACAGGACTTCGGATGTTGCAGTATCTGCAGCACCGCCCGCAGAAAAGAGCACTCGCAAGAACAAAGATGACGGCAAGCCGGAGATCGCTCCCGCAAACGCCATCGCGGGTAAAGTGGTGATGGTGAATGATGCCTTGCGCTATGTGGTCGTAGATTTCGGCTTTGGCCGTCTGCCCCAACCAGAACAACGTCTTGGCGTCTATCGTGCCGGTAATAAAGTTGCCGAGATCAAGATTTCCTCCCAGCCGCGTAATTCCAACTACGCTGCGGACATCATCACCGGCACCATCGCGATAGGCGATGAAGTGCGGCAGTAGGCGCGATTTGCTTGGTCTTTTACCCTGCGCATAAGGCCTTTTGGCCGGATTGTGCATTGGCGTGTTTATGGTAGCCTCACCTAGTTCTTCCCGATTTGTTCGTGCTTTAAGTTGGGCAGGAGGTAGGAAAAATCAAAAAACGCCATATGAACTATTGGAGATTTTTCGGGGCCATCGCAGTTGCGATAGGAACGATTTGCACGACTTCAAACCTAGTTGCACAACAGGGAACCTTGTGGACCAATGTGTTTGACGGGGGAACATCGAGGGAGGATCGTCCTGCGGTAGTAGCCCGCGATAATGCAGGGAATTTTTTTGTGGGAGGATACGCTGTCACTGAGACCAATAATCTCGACATTCTTGTGATGAAGTACGGTCCCGACGGCACCTTGTCCAGCACCTGGCCAGATGTCGGATATGGAGTGGGTGTGAGACGCTATAACGGGACTGGCAATGATCGTGATACCGTGGCCGCCATGACCACTGATGTGGCGGGAAATCTTTATGTGGCCGGGACATTGGGTAAATCAGGTATTGCAACTACAGCACCCGATGATGATGCGTGCGTGCTGAAGTATGACCCTAACGGCAATTTGGCGATGGTGATCCGTCTTACTCCCGGATCTTTTGATTCGAGCGTCGCAATGCATGTAGGAGGGACGGGGCGAATTTATTTATTGGTTCGTCAAGGTACATCATTGGGTACGATGTACCTTTACGAAGCCAATGGCACATTGTCGTCTGCGTGGCCCAACATAGGTAATGGAACCGGAATTCGGCGCTTACCATTTGAGGGGCAATCTTTTGTCGTGGCACCAGATCAGAGCGTTTATGTCCTCGGGCGGCAGAACCACTATATGAACTATGTGGATCAGGAATTGACCATTACCAAGCTTGCACCAAACGGTGTAGGTGTTTGGACAAATTATTATGCCGGGCCGATTGCTGGCAATGACACTGCGGTGAAAATCGCCTTGGCACCCGATGGTGAAATAGTGGCTTTGGGCAATGCACCGGGTAATGGCGTCGGCACCGATTATTTGCTGTGGCGTTTGCAACCGGATGGTAGTCCATCAGCCGCATGGCCTGATGTCGGACAGGGAGCAGGCGTCAGACGTTATGATGCCAATGCCCGCGTGGACACGGCTCGCTCATTGAAGATTGATGCACAGGGGAACACTTATGTCAGTGGTTCCGCCAGCCGCTTTCCTTCCAATTACGATTTCGTCACTTGGAAACTGGATCCTCAAGGCAATCCGTCAGCAGAATGGCCTGATATCGGTTTTGGCCAGGGTATTCGGATTTATCAGGGAGCCGGAACTAGCGCGGATGAAGTCTGGGATATGGCTTTGGACGCTCAGGGAAATGTATTTGTCACAGGTCGGGGTAATTCCGGACCTAACACGACTTATCCTTATGATGCACTGACGATTTCATATGCCCGAACAGGAGAAGTTCTCTGGAAAGCGACCTACAGCGGCGGCTCAAATATCGTGGACACAGGAATGTGCATTCTGACTGATGATTCACGCGGAGTGTTCGTAGTTGGTTATACGGGACCGTCTCCCCAAACCGATGTATTTGTGGCCAAGTATTATCACAACACAGCACCCGTGCCGACTCCGACCTCAGCAGTATTGCCGGAGGACGGCTTGGCGCTCGTTTCCTTGTCAGGCTATGACCGTGAAGGAGATGCTTTTTCGGCCACTGTCAGTACACTGCCTGCCAATGGCAGCCTAAGCCTCTCCGGCGCTGACATTGTTTATTCTCCTGCCTTGAATTTCAATGGCTCCGACAGTTTTTCCTTCGTGCTGACAGACAGCTTCGCCACTTCAGCACCGGCAGCTGTTCAACTCAACGTGACCCCTGTGAATGATGCACCAGTGGTGCCGCCGGGAACCATATATGGTCAACCGCTCGAAGATAATCCGTACACGTTGACGTTCGACATGTTGGTTGCGGGTTTGCAAGCCACGGATGTGGATGGGGATGCTCTGACGATTCTGGTCCAGCGCGTTGACGGTGGCACCCTGACCAAAGCAGGACTGCCTGTCGTGCCTGGTGTGACCTTGGTTCTGCCCGGGGAGTCATTGACTTGGCGGCCAGCCACCAACGTGTATGGCGGATTCCTTCCCGGATATGCCATCAGCGCCTATGACGGAAATCTTGTATCTGCCACTTCAACCGAAGTGAGAATGAGCGTGATAGCAGTGAATGACGCACCTTCGTTCGGATTGAGCAGTTCCTCCTACACATTGCCGAAGAACGCCAATGCGACCACTCTGACCGGATTGGCCACGAGCATCTCCGCCGGTCCGGCAAATGAATCGTCTCAAGCTGTCACATTCCACATTACTAACAACAACGCCGCGCTGTTCACTGCTCAGCCAGCCATGACGTCATCCGGTACGCTGACCTTTACTCCCAAAAAGGGTGCCAAAGGTCAGGCGGTCTTGACGATCGTAGCGAAAGACACCGGCGGTACGGCAAATGGCGGCGTGGATACTTCGACAGCGAAGACGTTCACCATCATCGCCAAGTAAATCAGCGGATGCTCATGCAGCTTCCACAATCACTTCTACGGTGAAAATGGAGCCTTTGCCCGGCGTGCTTTGAAAGGTGATATCGCCGCCAAGCAGCTTGGCCAGTTGTTTGCTGATCGAGAGTCCAAGCCCGCTGCCCCCGTGCTTGCGGGCAATGGTCGGGTCAGCCTGCGCGTAGGGTGAGAAAATTTTTCGCTGGTTCTCTGGCGCGATGCCATCGCCGGTATCCGTGACCCTGAAAATCAGCTTCTGCTTTCTTAAACCGTTCTGAGGTGCGCTGTCAGGCAGGCTCTGCATCTCAGCCCGCAATTCAACGTGCCCCTTATGCGTGAACTTGATGGCGTTGCTGACCAGATTGTTCAGGATCTGTCGTAGCCGTCCAGGATCGCTCAGCACCACGCCGGGCAATTTCTCATCCAGCACGATACGCAGTTCCAAAGCCTTCATCTGTGCGGAAGGGCGGAACAGATGACCGACTTCTTCCATCAATTCACGCGGTCCTACGGGCAACTGCTCCAGCTCCAATCGTCCCGCCTCCAGCTTGGAATGTTCCAATGTGTCGCCAACCAGCTTGAGCAAACTCTCGGCAGAATTCTCGACCAGTTTGAGGTCATCGCGGCATGACCGGTCGACCTTATCCAAGCCCAAATTCTGCATGAGCATCACCATACCCGCGAGCGGTGTGCGCACTTCATGGGCCATAACTGCCATATAGTGTCCTTTCGCTGCGTTTGCCTCTTCGGCAGCTTCCTTGGCCGCGCGCAAGTTCTCTTCTGCCTTCAAACGCTCTGAGATCTCGTGCCTTAGGCTGCGATTGAGCCGGTAGAGCGGCAGCATCCAGCCAATCGCCGTCAGCGTGACCGCGATGGCCCCAACGATGACCCAGTACACCCAGCGCAGATTCGGCTGCGGATTGGGATCATACATGAAACCCTCGAATTCAAAGCCGCGCGGGATCATCCCGAACTCCGCATACGTATCCGCGATGTGCCGCCAACGTCCCGGATTCATGTGGCCCACTTCTACGAGATCCGTGTGCATGAGCTGCTTGGTATGTTCCGCCTCGTAGAGCAAGTGCTCGGACGTTTTGCGATTGCCGTATTTGCTGCCGATGATCTCCACGATCTCACGCGGATGTTTCAGCGCATACTCCCAGCCTTTCAAGCTGGCCGCGCGAAAGGCTTTCACTCGTTCCGGATATTGGGCGATCACTGCTTCCGTAGTGAAAAGATTGTCTCCGTAAAAATCGATACCGCCTGAGCGTGGTGTGAACGTCATCGCCTCCATACCCGCCTTCTCGATCACAAACGGTTCATCCGTGCTGTAAGCGGACATCGCCGCGACTTTGCCTTTGATGATGTCCTCCACTTCAAACGTGTGATGCTCGATCTTCAGATTGCGCGGGTCCACGCCTTCCGCCTTGAAATAGGCGAACAACTCAGCCGATTGCGGCTCGATCATGATGGGCTTGCCCACCAGATCATGCAGGTCGTTGATCGCTGCGGTACGTCGCGCGACGAGCACCAACGGTGAGTGTTGATATATCGCGGCCAGCACCACGACCGGTTTTCCTTTCGCCCGCAAAAGCATCAGCTCAGACGTGCCCACACCGAACTCCGCTTCGCCATTCAAAACCGTTTCCACAGGATCGCGTCCCGGTTGCGCTTCCCTCAATTCCACATCCAGCCCGGCATCTTGATAGTAGCCTTGTTCCAACGCTGCGTAATATCCGGCGAATTGAAATTGATGTTTCCATTTAAGTTGCAATGTGACCTTCTGCCTTTGAGCCGGAGCCGCCGGGAGCGGGAGAACATTGAAGCAAATGAAGATCGCAACGATTACTTTGTAGATCGTTTCAAATCTGCCGGAAAAAATTTTGCCTCGAGCCACCTTCCGCAGTTTTGTGAAAATTTCATTTTGTTCAAGGGATAACCAAGGAAAAGACCGCTCTTCCCGCTCGAATGCCAAAATATGTTGTGAACATGCGTTCTTGCAGGGGATTTGTGCGAAAAGAAAAAGCGCCGCCATGTGCTATGACGGCGCTTTCTGGAAAGAGCAGGGGAGACGCGGCTATCTTACCTTCGTACTCGCGCCTTTGGTGTTTTCCCAGATGACCCGTGTACCATCGAACGCAGCCGCATACTGCACCCCATTCACATTCTTTACCAAGGCGGTTGCTTTGGTTTTGGTCGGGCCTTCGAACACCTTTTGTCCACCATAGATCACGGTCGATTTGCCTCCGTCATAGGTGACATTGATGCCGGCAGCAACCGTCTTGGCTTTGCCAGGCAGGCTGCCGATGTTTTGGGCGAAAGCCGGTGCCGCTATCAGAAGACCAGTCCAAACGATCAGTGCAAATCGGAAGCGGAATAAAGTTTTCATGGCAATGCGGTGAGTTGGGTTACGAAGGGATAAATTGCGCCTTTTGTCGGAAAACGCAATAGTCCGTTTGGGCCTTCCATGACTCGACAGCCACGATTTACCACATTATCGTCTTTTCCATGGCCGCGATTGAGGCTCCAGTTCAGCCAGATGTAGTCAAGACACCGGAAGAAAAGTCCAAGCAGCAGTTGGACCAAGGCTTCCTCGTGATCTGCTGGGATGATCCGGTGAACCTCATGGACTATGTGACGCACGTTTTTCAAAACGTTTTCGGCTGGGACCGGCAGAAAGCCGAACTCCATATGATGCAAGTGCATAAAGAGGGCAAGAGTGTGTTGGTGCGGGAATCGTTCGAGAAGGCTGAGCACTACGTCCATCAGTTGCACAAGTATAGCCTGCAAGCCACCTTGGAGCCCGCCTCGTGAAACTCCTCCGCCGTAGCGAAACGGAAGTCGTCTTCCACCTCGGTAAACGCGAGCATGACGCTTTCTGCAAACTCGTGGACCGCTATCCCATGGTACCCGCAGATTTCTCGCCCCTGAGTCGTTTTGCCGATGCCGAAGATATCGGGGGCGATCAAAAACTTTTGGAAGAATCGCTCGCTGAATCGAAAGTGGAAGGCAAGAAGGCGCTGCAAGCCATGCTCAATGACGGCAAGCATTTCCATGAGGTCAGCCGCGGCTGGAATCTGCACCTGACACCCGGTGAGGTGGACTGGCTATTGCAGGTGTTCGGAGATATCCGCGTCGGTTGCTGGATGAAACTCGGCTGTCCTGATGAAATGAAGGGCAAGATGCCGGATCTCACGCAGGACAACATCGAATACTACGTGGCGATGGATATGTGCGGACGCCTCCAGATGCTGTTGCTGCATAGCTTGCGCCCGACAGATTCGGACGAATCCAGCTTATGAGAGGTGTATTCGGTCAGCGACAGGGAATTCTCCCGGTTTTGCTGACCGAACGATTGGAGTTCCCCGAACTGGACGATCAAGCTCGTGAACTCGGCCCTCCCGGATTGGTGGCCTTAGGTGGAGATCTTTCCGTCGCCCGTCTGCTGCTGGCCTATCGGTCGGGCATCTTTCCGTGGAGTGTGGACCCCATCACCTGGTGGTCACCGCATCAGCGCGGAATCATCGAGTTCTCCCAATTCCATGTCGGCCAGACATTAAGGCGTGTGCTGAAGCAAAAGCCGTTTGAGATCACGATGAATCACGCTTTTCGTGATGTGGTTCAGAATTGTGCTTTGGCCCGATTGCAAGGGAACTGGATTTCTCCACATTTCGTTGAAGCCTATACGGCGCTTCATGAGGCGGGTTCCGCCCATAGCGTTGAATGTTGGCAGGAGGGCAGGCTCGTGGGCGGTATCTATGGTGTGGCGACCGGCGGCACCTTCGCCGCAGAATCCATGTTCTATCGGGTAAGCAATGCTTCCAAGGTGGCCTTGGTCCATTTGGTGGAATTCTTGCAACAAAGGGGATTTATTCTTTTCGATATTCAGATGGTGACGCCGACCACGGCTGCCTTTGGTGGTTCAGAAATCAGCCGCAAAGAATACTTGGCGCGTTTGCAGGAAACCATTTCGTTGCCGGTTTCTTTTGAGGGAAACAGAGCAAAAAACGACAAGTCTTAGGTGACAAATCGCCAAAACTAGACTATCTCACCCGCGCAATGTCTTTCCGTGGAACACTGTTGATCGCAGGGGGAGTTTGGCTGGTGGCCATCACCTTCCTGCACAATCACTTCAACCCGGATGCGCGTGTGCTGCCCGCTTGGGCAAAAGCGAAAAGTGTTTCGAACTCAGCTCAACAGAAACCCAAGGTCCGAGTGGGCTTTCTGCCGGTGACCTGTCATCTCACGTGCCCGGTCACGGATTTCATCAATAAAGAAACGGCGGGCGAGGGGTTGTTCCAGCCCGCGCGCTTCAATGGCTGGCCAGAATTGAAAGAAGCGTTCCTCGCGGGCGATACCAAGACCACGTTCATTCTCGCGCCTTTGGCCATGGCGTTGCGGGAGCAGGGGATTCCGCTGAAGATCGTTTATCTGGGGCATCGCGATGGCACGGCGATGATGGTGCATAAGGACTCCACCATCCGTAAGATTGAAGATCTCAAGGGCAAACGCGTGGCGGTACCGAACCGTTTCTCGAACCAATACCTGCTGCTCTTCAAGGCGCTGCGAGATCGCGGGCTGACTATCAATGACATCACGCTGATCGAACTGCCGCCGCCAGATATGCCAGCAGCACTTTATGCGGGCGCGGTGGACGCCATCACGTCGGGTGAGCCCTTCATGGGGCAGACGGAGCTGGATGGTTATGGGCGCATCCTATACCTGACCAAGGATGTGTGGCCGAACTTCATCTCGTGCGTGCTCGCGGTGCGGGAAGACCTTATCCAGAACGACCGCGAGACGGTGCAGACGATGGTGGAGGGTATCGCCAAGAGCGGCAAATGGATCGACCAGACAATGGATCACCGCATGCAGGCGTCACAATTCGTGGCCAAGAATTATTACAACCAAGACCCGCGCCTGCTGGAGTTCGTGCTGAGCAAACCGCCGGACCGGGTGAAATACACGAATCTCGCGGTGATGCGAAATGAATTCGAGGAGATCGAGAAGCTGGGACTGGAAGCGGGCATTCTGAAGGGCAAGGCGCATTTCGAGGACTATGCCGATCCGTCATTCGTGCCGGATGACAACCAGGTGCAGCCTTACAAATTTGAAGCGACGAAGAAATGAGCGATCCCAAACCGAGCAAATCAGCTTCGCGCACGCAGTGGCAGACGTGGGTGCTGCCCGCCATCGTCATCAGCGTATTTCTTTTCATGTGGGATGCAGTGGTGCGGATGTCTGGCTCAGATATTTTTCCGCGTCCGCATGAAGTGCTGAAAGGATTCCGGCAACTGGCGGAGAATGGCGTGCTGCATAAATACATTGTGGCTTCCTTGTTTCGCGTGACGTGGGGGTTTGGGCTGGCGGTGCTGGTGGGCGTGCCGTTCGGTTTGTTCCTGGGCTGGTACGGCTGGGCCTATAAGGCGTTCAATCCCATGATCCAGATCTTCCGGCCAATCTCGCCGATCGCGTGGATTCCGGTGGCGATCTTGTGGTTCAAGGTCACAGATTCAGCGCCCATCTTCCTGATCTTTCTCGCGAGCGTGTTTCCGATCACGGTGTCCGCCACGGCGGCGGTGCAGAACATGCAGCCTGTTTATCTGCGCGCGGCGCAGAACTTCGGGCTGACTCGGATGCAGTTGTTCAGCCGTGTGATCTTCCCGGCGGCGATGCCGCAGATCATCACGGGCATACGCATCGCGCTGGGCGTGGCGTGGCTGGTGGTGGTGGCGGCGGAGATGATCGCGGTGAACTCAGGCTTGGGCTACCTCATCATCGATGCACGCAATGCAGGCAAGCGTTATGATCTGGTGGTGGCTGGCATGGTGATGATCGGCGTCATCGGTTTGATCCTCGATGTGCTGGTGCGTCAGTTGGAGAAATTTGACGAAGTGAAATGGGGTTACGCGAATCGATGAGCACGACGAGTTCGGTCACCAGCAACACCGCCCAAGCACCCGTGGTCATCCAGGCCACCGATGTGTGGATGTCTTTTCCTGGGAAATCCAACGGGGACAAGATTCACGTGCTGGAGCGCGTGAATCTGGAGGTGAGGGCAGGGGAGTTTGTATGCATCGTGGGGCCGTCTGGCTGCGGTAAATCGACCTTGCTGAACATCATCGGCGGCTTTCTTCAACAGAGCGCGGGTGAGGTGACGGTGGAGGGGCAACCCGTGAATGGGCCGAATCCTAAACGTATTTTCGTCTTTCAGGAGAACGGAGTTTTTCCGTGGCTCACGGTGAAGGAGAATGTGGAGTTCGGCCTGTTGCAAAAGCCAGCGGAGGAACGGGCGAAGACGGTGCAGCATTACATCGATATGGTGGGGCTGACGGGGTTTGAGGCAGCGTATCCACGTGAGCTTTCTGGTGGTATGCGGCAGCGCGTGGAGATCGCGCGGGCGCTCGCGGCGAATCCGGACATCATCTACATGGATGAACCGTTCGGGGCGTTGGATTTCATCACGCGGCTCAAGATGCGTTCTGATCTCATCCGCATCTGGCAGGCGGAGAAGAAGACGATCCTGTTTGTGACGCACGACATCGAAGAAGCCGTGCAACTCTCGGATCGCGTGGTGGTGATGAGCCGTCGTCCGGCCACGGTGCAGACGGAGATCAAGGTGGACTTGCCGCGTCCGCGTGACTTGGATTCACACGGTTACATCGAGCGGCGGGACGAGATCTTCAAGGCGATGGGGATGAGCGTGCGGATCGGGGCGTAAGCATCTGGGGCGCGGGTCTGTGACCCGCAGCGGCTCCAAAAGCAAAGCATGCCCACTAAATATTTGATGGCTTCATTGGCGGAATCCACCTGCTGCGGCTCACAGAGCCGCGCCCCACGGATTTCGCTCCGTTACTTGTGCTCTTGCGCGTAGTGCTTGGCGAGGATGTCTTCGCCGAAGTCGCCGTTGAAGTCGCGCCAGACGGCGTGGACGTGGTTGGCGTTGTTCTGTGTGTTGTCGTATTCGATGAGGAAGGTGGGGCCTTGGATGCGGTAGTAGTGGCCTTCATTCCGTTTCACGCTGCCCGCCCAGGCGAAGAGGATGCCGTTCAGGCCCGCCTTCTCGATCTGCGCCATCTCTTGTGCGGAGATCTCGGGACGGACGCGTTCCACATACATCTTGATCAGTTTGATGAGTTCGGCTTGCTGCTCTTTGCTGAGTTGTTCATAGCGCACGCCCACGGCATCCAGCGGTTTCACTTTTTTATCCGCCATGGTGACGATGTCTTTCAGGGCGACATCCGTGTAGATGGCCTGCTTGCGCAAGGTGTCGTTGAGGGAGGTGACGATTTTGCGACCGAGGTCTTCCTCGATGCCCATCACGCGGATGCCTTTGCGCTGGCCTTCGCGGACTTCACCCGGATTGGTGCCCATGAAGGACGGTGTGCCGGAGGCTTCCACGTCCTTGCCCACAGTGAAGTTCTGCGAGAAATGGTGGCCTTCCACGCGCCAGCCCCAGACCTTGTCCGCAGCGGGAGTGCCGAAGATGGTGAAATGATACATCTCGGGGTCGCGACGCGGGGCGTTGTTCTCCATCTCATGCAGGATCTGTTCGAGACTCATGATGGAGAGGGCTTGGGCTTGACCGCGCTGGCTCATGCCGGAAGCGAACAGGGCCATGGCGAGATGGCGCTGGGCTTGCGTCATTTCCTTGAGGGGAAGCCCGTTGCGCGTCTTGGGGATGAAGTGCCAGTTGAGGCGTTCCTCATTTTTCAATTCATACTGCGCCTTGGCCTTTTGCTCGGGCGTGAGGGAGGCGAGCCAGTTATTAGCGGCCACGGTCATCTCATCGAGTCCGGCCTGAGCGTGAGGGGCAAAGAAAAGGGAACCTACGGCGACGGCGAGGGCCGAAACCAAAGACGACAGTTTCGCGGGCTTCAAAGTGGTCATGCGGAGACGATTTGCGAGAATGGCGGCGGAGACAATCTTAATTTTGAGACAAAACCCAATCACTTAAATTGAGAGCTGCTTGCGATCAAAACCTTTTGAGCGAGAAATCTCAGTAAATCGATATCAAAACTGAGCAATTGGGCTTCTGGTGAGTTTGGCAAAAGCAGTTCGAGGCTGTCGTCTTTAGCTGAATGCTTCGTGTGGACTATTCGGCATCTAATGTCATATATGCGTTCCGCAACGTCATTGCGAATGTCTAATGTCTTGTTTTCGATGGGCAATTTGTGATCTGTAAGACCTTTTGTCTTTTTCTTAAAAAACTCCTGTGTGGTTTCATCACTTTCGATGAAAGCTCTCAGATCGTTGGCGTCAATGCATTCCAGTAGCGTGGCTTTAAGCATTGATCTTTCGTCTGTATGTCCAGAGCTGAGGATGTTTGATATTCTTGCTATATCGGTGTCGCGATCTGTACGGAATGAAGGATCTTTAAGGATCGACCGGATTCGTCTCCTAGACTCGGCTTGATAGCACACGGGAAAGTAAAACTCCAATACTTGATAAAATGCTAGAAATTGAACCAGAGGCAACCCGTTAGCCGTGCGAGCATAAAAATATAGTGATAATGGGGCGGTGTCGTATTCGTGTTGTGGAAACTGGAGGGTTGTGCCTTCTTCAGGTGACTGTCTGCGTCGATTTCTATGCTTTCGTGTTTTAACGAGTGACAGTGCGGAATCATACAAAGCATCAATTTGAAAAAACAAAGCGCCTGTGAATTTCTCCAAAAATGACAGAGCGTCATCATGATATTGTGTTTGGATACCTTCAATGGTGATAGTAACTCTTCGGTTAAACGCTCCGCATATTGCCAAGAATGACTCGGAAGCAGCATTGATTGTAGCTTTATATTGCTTGTTCCCATGGCTTCCGGTGATTACGAAGGGTTTTATTTTTCGGGTGATAGTGCCGTCTAACGCTTCTTGATGGTCGAGCAATTTGTGAAAGTTCCCTCCGGATCTTTGAGGTTGATAAACTAATCCAGCCTCCAAGATTTGTTGGTCAGCACGAAATATGGCTTCGTAATCACCGAGAAAGCTGTATTTTTCAAACTCGCATTTCGCCAGTTTTTTAAGACTCTCAAGACCCCAGAAGTAAACCGTTTTTTTTCTTTTCCACATGGGAATTTGATTATTAAGAGATCGGGTTCTGATTCACCTATCGCATGTGTCTCAGAACAATCGAGATTTGCTGCTTTACAGCGCGGGATGAGTATGGATTTGAGGTTTTTGACTTCCTCGTTGTTAGCCGCATCTTGTGCATCACCGGCGTCTTCGAAGGGAAATGTGCTCATCCTTAATCGCTTTTTTTTATAATATCCCAGATGTTTTACGATTTCCAAGCTCTCTTCAAAAAGAGTAGAAAATTCCCATGCATGATCTTCGCGATGTCCTCTTCCGAATAACCGCGCGCACGGAATAAATCCGGCACCTTTTGCAGGTCGGCGATGGTGTCGAGATCGCCGGGGCTTTGTTCCTTGCCGAAGCCGCCGTCGAGGTCGGTGCCGATGCCGATGTGATTCACATTGCCCGCGAGCTGGCAGATGTGGTCAAGGTGATCGACCATGTGTTTCAAACTGACCCCAGAAGATTGCGGCGTGGTCTTTTGACGGATCCAGCCGGGGACCATCATCCAGGCATCGAGCGGGCCACCTAGGACGCCGCCGCGTTTGATGAGCTCTTTGATCTGTTCATCGGCGAACTGGCGATTGTGATTCACGAGGGCACGGCAGTTCTGGTGACTGGCCCAGACGGGGCCTTCCCATATACTCATGGCTTCCCAGAAGCTGTCATCACAGAGATGCGTGGCATCGAGAATGAGCTTGAGGCGCATCATCTCTTTCAGAAGGTCGCGACCTTTCTGGCCGAGGCCGCCGGTGTCATCGGTGCCGTGCGCGTAGGTGCCGGGACCGTAGTGAGCGGGGCCGAGGGCGCGCAGGCCTTGCGCGTAAGATTTCTCCAGATAATCCAGCTTCACGATGGAGTCCGCGCCTTCGAGGGAGAGGATGTAGCCAATGGGCTTCTTGGTGTTCTCGATGGTGTCGTCGTTCCACAGGGCGAGGTGCTTTTCCATCGCATCGAGATTGGTGATGGCGATCATCTCGCCGCAGTCTTCCATCATGCGATACCACGCGAGCTGGCCTTGCGTCTGCGCCCAGGCTTGCTCGGGTGAACGCCAGCCGCCGAGGGGATGCGTAGGCTTCGCGTAACGCGCGATCTGCGTGGCGACGACGAGGCCGATGTTGCCCTTGCGCAACTCCGGCAGGCACACGGTGCCAAGGCCGCGATCGGGTTTATCGGTGAGACCTTTTTCGCGTTCGCGGATCTCGGAGATGGGGCGCGTGTAATCGCGATTCCATTCCAGCGCGTTCATGCTGAGGTCGAGGTGGGCATCAAAAATGAACATAGTTAGATCAATGCATTAAGCAGCAGCACGAGGCCGAGACCCGCGATGGCGATGATGGTTTCCATGACGGTCCACGTGCGCAACGTCTCACTGACGCTGAGCTTGAAGCATTCCTTCACGAACCAGAAACCGCCATCATTCACATGTGAGAGGATCAGCGAGCCGCAGCCAAGGGAGAGGATCAGCAACTCGCGGTTGATAGTAGGGTCAGCGGCGACGATCGGTGCCAGCAATCCAGCGGCGGCAGTGATGGCTACCGTTGCAGAACCTACGGCGATGCGGATCAGTGCCGCGATCAGCCAACCGAAGATGAGTGGTGGCAGTTTCCAGTCGGAGGCCATGACTTTGATGGCTTCGCCCACGCCGCTTTCCACCAGCACGCGACTAAACCCGCCACCCGCACCTACCACCAGCAGAATAGCCGCGATAGGTCCGAGGCAATCCTCCGTGAATTTGAGCAACTGCGCGCGCGTGAAACCGCACTGCTTGCTCAGGATGAACATGGAGACGATCACCCCTGCAAGCATCGCGACTACAGGGTGACCGAGAAGGGTGAACCCCTTCCGCAGTGGGCTATCGCCAGAAAGCATTATGACGGCCAGACTTCCGATCATCATCAGCCCGACAGGCATCAAGATCACGACCAGTGTCTGGCCCAGTGTCGCTGGTTTTTGCGGTCCGACTGAAATCGGATCGGAAGTGATTGAGGTGGGGGGTGGTGATTTGAGGGGGACGCGTTTCTGGATGAACAAGGTGAAAAGTGGCCCTGCCAGAATCAGAAGCGGAATGCTGAGTATAATAGACCACCCAATAGTTTTTCCGACATCAGCACCGAGCAAACCAATGGCGGCCATGGGGCCGGGGTGGGGCGGAACAAGCCCGTGAGCCACGGTCAATCCTGCGATGGTAGGCAATACGAGCACTGCCCATGAGGCAGCATTTCTAGAGGCAAGGGCGAACACGATCGGGACCATGAGCATGACACCTACGCCAAAGAAAACGGGGAGACCGACAAGGAATGCAAGCACCACCAAGGCCCACGCCAGTCTGTCTCCCCTGGCTGATTTCAGGATGCGGTCCGCCAGCACTTTAGCGCCGCCGGACTCTGCCAAAAGGCGGCCTAAAACCGTTCCCAAGCCAATCACTAAAGCGATTGAGCCCAAAACACCGCCTACGCCCGTTTCAATCGCTTTGCCGATTGCGGCCAAATCCATCCCGCTGGCGATACCTACGAACAACGATGCGACAATCAGGGCCAGGAATGCACTCAGACGCAGGCAAGTGACCAGTAAGATAAGGCCAATTACCGCAAAGGCGGCAATCAGGACCAAGACCAGATGATTGGACATGTCAGGCATGCCTCGTGAGATGCTGGCGAGATTAAGATGTGTCTGCAAGCAACTCATGATTTATGAACGCAATTCATAGACTGCTGCTTCATCAATGAATTCCAATTTGGGCGGTGGATAAAAAAAGCCAATATGCTTGAATGTACTCAAAGTGAGGGTTGGTTTAGTTTTTTTAAAAATTCATAATGTGCTTATTATAAAGTGGTTAAAACTTATTTTGTTTTTAGCTGATCACTTTGGCATCATGAGTGCTTAGTCGAGGATGCGCAGTTGGGATGGCTGATGGTAGCTGTTTTGCTGAGAATGACTTTCCTATGCAGTTGGTGGTGTTGGTTCTGCGTCCGGCCTGTAGCCGTTACACGCAACATAAGTTAAAGAGCGATAACTAGTAACAAAATATGAAGAAAATTGAAGCGATCATCAAACCATTCAAGTTGGAAGAAGTGAAGGACGCCCTGAGTGAGCAGGGTGTGGAAGGTATGACAGTGACCGAAGTCAAAGGCTTTGGTCGCCAGAAGGGGCACACCGAAATCTATCGCGGTAGCGAGTACACGGTTGATTTCCTCCCGAAGGTCAAACTCGAAGTGGTGTTGCCCGATGAACGGGTCGAAGCTGCCGTGGCAGCCATCGTGAAGGCCGCCAAGACGGGCAAGATCGGTGATGGCAAGGTGTTCGTCTCGCCGGTGGAGGAAGCTATCCGTATCCGCACGGATGAGCGCGGTGACAAGGCGGTGTAAAACAATCAAAGGAGAACTCATAATAATGAAACGCATACTCAGTCTAATCGCCCTGACCGGGCTCTGTCTGGCGGGAACGATCCATGCCCAAGACGCCACCAATGCCGTGCCGGCAGTTGCCGAAGCGGTGACGAATGCCGTGGCCACCGCCGCAGATGCGGCCGCCGATGCCCCTAAATACAAAGATTTGGCCGCCTTTGGAGAATCATCGGGTTACACCATCTTCACCACGAACAACCTATGGATGATGCTTGCCACAGCGCTGGTGTTCATCATGCACTTGGGTTTCGCGACAGTGGAAACGGGCCTGACCCGCTCTAAGAACACCGTGAACATCCTGTTCAAGAACACCCTGATTCCCTGCATCGGTCTGCTGACCTATGCGCTGATGGGTTTCAACTTGATGTATCCGGGTGCGGATTTTGCCGGGAAGTGGTTTGGTTTCGGCGGATTTGGCATCGGCTTTGCCGATGATGTGGGCGGCCTGACGGATGTTTACAACGCCGGTTACACCTATTGGACTGACTTCCTGTTCCAAGGCATGTTCGCGGCCACTGCGGCGACCATCGTTTCCGGTGCTGTGGCGGAACGCGTGAAGCTGAGCAGCTTCATGATTTTCTCGGTGCTGTTCGTCTCCATCTCTTATCCGATCACGGGCATGTGGCAATGGGGTGGTGGCGCACTCAAGGCGATGGCGACTCCGTTCTATGATTTCGCCGGTTCCACTCTGGTGCATTCGGTGGGCGGTTGGGGCGCCTTGGCGGGTGTGATGCTCCTCGGGCCTCGTATCGGTAAATACACCGCTGATGGCAAGGTGCGTCCGGTGCTCGGTCACAGCATGCCGCTGGCCACGATTGGTGTGTTCCTCCTCTGGTTGGGCTGGTTCGGTTTCAATGGTGGCTCTGTGCTCTCCGCGAATCCGGCTTTGACATCCCTCGTTCTGGTGACGACCTGTCTGGCGGCTGCAGCGGGCGGTCTGGCGGCGGCATTGACCTCATGGGCTGTCTTGAAGAAGCCTGACCTCTCGATGGCCTTGAACGGCATCCTGGCCGGTCTCGTCGGCATCACTGCCGGTGCGGATCAAATGAGCCCGATGGATTCCATCATCATCGGTCTTATCGCCGGTGTGCTGGTGTTCTTCTCGGTCCTGATGTTTGACAAGTTCAAGCTCGATGATCCGGTGGGTGCCATCTCCGTGCATTTGGTCTGCGGTATCTTTGGCACGCTTGCGGTCGGCATGTTCGGCGCGATGAAGGGCATGGACCAGTTCATGTCTCAATTGAAGGGCGTGGCGGCCGTGGGTGTGTTCACCTTTGTGTTCGCATTCGTGGTATTCTTTGCCCTCAAGATGACGATTGGCCTGCGCGTCAGCGCCGAAGAGGAAACCGAAGGTTTGGATGCGGGCGAGCATGGTGCCCATGCTTATCCTGACTTCCAGTCTGCGGCTGAGAAGTAATAGATTTAGCGTTTTCGTATCAATAATTGGCGGTCCGTGAGTCGTCGTTGATCAAGACGCAGATTTCAAACGCAAAGGGCAGCCTTTCAATGGCTGCCCTTTTTTGTTCGTTTTAATTTCATGAATGAAATTCATTGGATTCCTTTAAACCATGAGTAGTTATTCGCTTTTTGTATAAAAAAATACACTTTGTATTTTTGTGCTCTGATGCAGTGATTTGATGATTGAATTGTAAGTTGCTCATTTTGAGTTGGTTATGACAATGAGGATTTTAATCAAGAGATGGCATCGCAGGTGCTAAAGAAGACGCAACCTGAATTTGGATAAGTATTTTGCGGAGACACGCAAGGAACATTTTCCGAATGCAGTGAGAACAAAATATGAAGAAAATTGAAGCGATCATCAAACCATTCAAGTTGGAAGAAGTGAAGGACGCCCTGAGTGAGCAGGGTGTGGAAGGTATGACAGTGACCGAAGTCAAAGGCTTTGGTCGCCAGAAGGGCCACACCGAAATCTATCGTGGTAGCGAGTACACGGTGGACTTCCTCCCGAAGGTCAAACTCGAAGTGGTTTTGCCCGATGAACGGGTCGAGGCCGCCGTGGCAGCCATCGTGAAAGCCGCCAAGACGGGCAAGATCGGTGATGGCAAGGTGTTCGTCTCGCCGGTGGAGGAAGCTATCCGCATCCGCACGGATGAGCGCGGTGACAAGGCAGTATAACCAACAATTAAGGAGAATCTATCATAATGAAACGCATACTCAGTTTGATCGCCTTGGCCGGGCTCTGTCTGGCCGGCACCCTAAACGCCCAAGATGCCACTAACGCGGCTCCGGCAGTTGCCGCAGCCGCGGAAGCGGCGGCCGCACCCAAGGAGCCTACCTTGGAGCAACGCGTGGCTGACATCGAAGCCTACGTGAACAACGGCGCCCGCACGCCGGATGTGGCCTCCAAGATCGGTGGCCCTGGCCCTGGCCACAACGCCTGGCAGATGACCTCCACAGCGCTCGTGCTCTTCATGACGCTTCCTGGTCTGGCTCTCTTCTACGGTGGTCTCGTTCGCAAGAAGAACGTTCTCTCCGTTCTCGCCCAATGCATGGGCATCGCGGGCCTCGTGACCATACTCTGGTGGGCGTGCGGTTACAGCTTGTCTTTCGGTACTGGCGACGAAATGGTTAAAGGCATTCTCGGCAGCCTTGATCAGGCGATGTTGAAGGATGTGGATCCTTACAAGGTTGGCGCTGGCTATCACTGGATCAGCGACGCCATGTGGGCCATGTTCCAGCTCACGTTCGCGATCATCACCCCGGCTCTGATCGTGGGTGCCATCGCCGAGCGTATGAAGTTCTCCGCTGTGCTGCTCTTCGTGGCCATCTGGATGTTCGTAGTTTACTTCCCGTTCGCGCACATGGTCTGGTCCACGACCGGTTTGATGTGCGGTCCGCTCAATCCTAATGCCGCGATCAAGGCGATCGACTTCGCTGGTGGTACCGTGGTGCATATGACCTCCGGTTGGTCCGCGCTCGTCCTCTGCATCATCCTCGGCAAGCGCCGTGGCTACGGCAAAGAGCCGATGCCGCCGCACTCCATGGTCATGTGCATGGTCGGCACGGGCATGCTCTATGTGGGCTGGTACGGTTTCAACGCCGGTTCCGCGCTAGGTGCTGACGGCATCGCGTCCAACGCGTTCATGACGACGACGCTCGCCGCTGCGGTGGCTGGTTTCGTGTGGGCGGTGATGGAATGGATCCTGAAGGGCAAGCCGAGCGTGCTCGGTTTCTGCTCCGGTATCGTGGCCGGTCTCGTGGTGATCACGCCTGCCGCTGGTTTCGTGACGGCGACCTCCTCCGTCATCATGGGTGTGCTGGCTGGTATCGTACCGTTCTTCGCGGTGGCTTACCTCAAGCAGAAGCTCGGCTTCGATGACGCCTTGGATACGTTCGGTGTGCACGGTGTGGGTGGCACGATGGGTGCGATCCTGACGGGCATCTTCGCTGACGAGAAGGCTAACGCGGTTGTCGCTGGCCTGAAGCAAGGTCTCGTGATGGAGCAAGTCAAAGCGGTCGTCCTGACGATCGTCTGGAGCGTGGTCGCCACGGCGATCATCGCCTTCATCGTGAAGGCTGTGGTGGGTCTGCGTCCTTCTGAGGAAGTGGAACATCAAGGTCTGGACCTGGCCGAACACGGCGAGGAAGGCTACCACGGTTAATACTTTGCGTGCGCATCAATAATGGCGGCCTGTGAGCCGACCTTGGTGCGCAACGCAGCCAAATCAAAAGGGGCACTCGCGAGAGTGCCCCTTGTTGTTTTACGGGATGGGATATCGGCGAAAAATTGCCGACAGGATTTTCAGACGATCTGGATGACCAAAGCGGTGGTGTTGTCCTTCCCGCTATTCTTCAAAGATTCATCCACCAACAGTTGCGCGGGACCTTTGCCATCAGATTGGGCATCCGTAGCCCGCAACAGTTCCACCAGATGATGATCGTAGAGTCCATCGATGAGGCCATCAGAACAGATCAAGAACACATCGCCCGGTTCGTAACCGACTGAACCCACTTGCGGGTCCACAAATTGATTGCCGCCACCCAGCGCCTTTTGCAGCACACTGCGCCGTGGATGATTGCGTGCTTCGCGCTCATTGATCTTGCCGTTGCGCAAGAGCCAGCCTACGTGGGTGTCATCGTGTGTAAGTTGCTTGATCGTATCGCTGCCAGCCGGAAGATAATAGATGCGGCTGTCGCCAACGTGACCGAAATACATCCAGCCCGGGGCGAACCAGCAGAGGCTGAGCGTGGTCTCCATGCCGCGGCATTCATCGTAGCTGTCACCGAAAAATTTCAGAGACTTGTGCACCTGAGTGTAGAGTTCGGTAAGGATGTCGGCAAACCCGGCATCCAAGCCCAACGCGGCATTGCGGAAAGAGCGGGGGAGCAGGGTGGTGAGCTTTTCAACGGCGATGCGACTGGCGTATTCACCCGACTTGGCACCGCCCATGCCATCGCTCACAGCGAAAACGAAATCGTGATAGGCGTTGGTGGTTTCGCCATATTTGCCGAGGCGATGGATCTCGTGCGCATCAAACTGAAGTCCTAAAAAGGAATCCTCGTTATTCTTGCGGACTTTTCCAACGTCAGAACGGCCGGACCATTTGAAGGTGCGGACGGCGGCGGCGCGGCTCACAGGATTCATTTCTGCTCAGATGTCGTTTGTTGTTCGGAGCCGGGGAGAATTGTGGCGAACTCAAAATCAATCAAACAGAATCGACCATCGGTCTGCCGGTAGGTGACATTGCGCATATCGGGATCATCGTGACGTACACCAAACGCTTCCAGTTCGCCGAAGAGTTCGGCGGTGCGTTTAGCGTCCAGATGTTCCACGCGCATGCCACAATTGCTGGTGACCATGGTCAGGCTTTCCGGGCGTGCTTCCAGCAGGCGGGGAACGAACGGGCAGGCGCGCTCTTCCAGGTAACGCAGAACTTTCGTCTCATTATCAAAGCGTTCTTGGGCATTGGGGCCATGAAACGTTTTGATGACCCGGCCATCAAAGGTTAACCGGACGGTAGCTCGGAGGGTATCTTTTACCTTTAACATGATACGTCAAATCCCATGGAGTTTAGGTTTGAATCATCGCATCCAAGTGCTTGTGGTCAAAGGACATTTTTCTTTGATCATGAATACTGCTCGTAGTTTAAGGGATGGATAAAAAAAGCCACATTGATTAAATGCATTCATGGAATTCAATCATTCCATGAAGTGGATAGATTTTTCAAAATATGCTGTTTCCCGCTGGTTAAGAAGGAGTTGCAGGGATTTTGCATGGTATATCATTAGGAGAGCTTGCCAAGTGGCATCTTAGCTGCTCAGACTTACAATCACTGGACGCACTGTAGCATTTTGCGCAGTTAAACCGGACTAAACACAATACATCCATCACATGGCGAAATATAAGTTGGAATATATCTGGCTCGACGGTTATCAACCCGTGCCCAATCTCCGTAGCAAGACCCAAATCAAGGAGTTCAGCAGCTTCCCGAAGCTCGAAGAACTGCCGATGTGGGGCTTCGATGGTAGCTCTACGCGCCAAGCTGAAGGCCGCAGCTCTGACTGCATGCTCAAGCCCGTGGCGGTTTATCCTGATTCGACACGCAAGAATGGCGTGCTCGTAATGTGCGAAGTCATGCAACCGGACGGCAAGACGCCGCACGCTTCTAACTCTCGTGCGACGATCCTCGATGACCCCGGTGCCTGGTTCGGTTTCGAGCAGGAATATTTCCTCTATCAAGACGGTGTGCCGCTGGGCTTCCCGGCCGGTGGTGGTTTCCCGCCGCCGCAGGGTGAGTACTACACCGGCGTGGGCTACAAGAACGTGGGCGACATCGCCCGCAAGATCGTCGAGGAACATCTCGACCTGTGCTTGGATGCTGGCATCAACCACGAAGGCATCAACGCCGAAGTGGCGAAGGGCCAATGGGAATTCCAGATCTTCGGTAAGGGCTCCAAGAGCGCCGCTGATCAGATCTGGGTCGCCCGCTACCTCTTGCTGCGCCTCTGCGAGCAGTACGGTGTGGACGTGAACTGGCACTGCAAGCCGCTGGGCAAGGACGTGGATTGGAACGGTTCCGGCATGCACTCCAACTTCTCTACCACGCACATGCGTGAAGTGGGCGGCAAGGAATACTTCGAAGCCCTCATGGCGGCGTTCGATAAGTATAAGAACGAACACATCGCTGTGTATGGCCCGGACAACCATCTGCGCTTGACTGGTCTGCATGAGACGCAGTCCATCGACAAGTTCAACTACGGTGTCGCCAACCGCGGTGCATCCATCCGTGTGCCGCACAGCTTCGTGAACAACGGCTACAAGGGTTACTTGGAAGACCGCCGTCCGAACTCGCAAGGTGATCCGTATCAGATCGCGAGCCGTATCTTGCAGACGATCGCCACGGTGCCCCTGAAGTAATTCAGTCCACTGACAGTTTCACGAACGGCGCGGAAGAGATTCCGCGCCGTTTTCTTTTTGCTAATTCCGCCATTGCCCCCGGAAACGGGTTTCCGCAATATCTGCGGCCTTATGTCGAGTGGTCGCAAACAGTATCCGTTCGATTTGATCGAACCGAAGTGGCAAAAGCAGTGGGATAAAGAGCAGACGTTTCGTGCCTGGAATCCGGGTGAGACGGTGCCGAACGCACATCCGTTTGGCCTGCGTCACGGGCTGGCGGGCAAGGTAGCTGAACGCTCAGCGTTGCCGCCGAAGTTCTACATCCTCGACATGTTTCCGTATCCCTCCGGCGCCGGTCTGCACGTCGGACATCCGGAAGGTTACACCGCCACGGATATCTTGGCGCGCTACCGTCGTTCGCAAGGCTTGAACGTGTTGCACCCGATGGGCTGGGATGCGTTCGGTTTGCCGGCGGAGCAATACGCCATCAAGACCGGCCAACACCCGCGCAAGACCACGGAAGAGAACATCGCGAACTTCAAGCGCCAGATCAAATCACTCGGCTTCAGCTATGACTGGACGCGTGAGGTGGACACGACGGCGCCGGATTACTTCCGCTGGACGCAATGGATTTTCCTGAAGCTCTACAATTCTTGGTTCAATCCCGAGACGAACAAAGCCGAAGACATCAGCACGCTGAAGTATCCGGCGGACTGCACCACGGAAGAGCAAAAGCGCGCGTATCGCGATAGTAAACGTTTGGCCTACGTGAGCGAAGCACCGGTGAATTGGTGCCCGGAACTCGGCACGGTGTTGGCCAATGAAGAAGTGGTGGATGGTAAATCGGAAGTCGGTGGCTTCCCGGTCATCCGTAAGCCGATGCGTCAATGGATGCTGCGCATCACGGCGTATGCCGAGAAGTTGCTGAATGATTTGGATACGATTGACTGGACCGATTCGCTGAAAGAGATGCAGCGGAACTGGATCGGTCGCAGTGAAGGTGCGGAAGTGGATTTCCAGGTGGATGGTCATGCGGCGAAGATTCGGGTGTTCACGACGCGGCCAGATACGTTGTTCGGTGCCACCTACATGGTGCTTTCTCCAGAGCATAAGTTGGTGAAAGAGATCACGACATCGGCGCAAGCGGATGCGGTGAAAAAGTATCAAGAGTTTGCGGCGACGAAGAGTGACCTGGAGCGTACGGAATTGGCGAAAGATAAGACCGGTGTTTGGACCGGGGCGAACGCCATCAATCCGGTGAATGGAGAGAAGATTCCGATCTGGATCGCAGATTACGTGCTCTCGACGTATGGCACGGGTGCGATCATGGCGGTGCCGGCGCATGATGAGCGCGACTTTGAATTCGCGAAGAAGTTTACACTGCCCATCGTACAGGTAGTTCAACCGCCGGATGCCAAGACGGATTGGCAGGGCTTCTGCGATGAAGGCACAGCGGTCAATTCAACCAATGCGGAGATCGCGTTGAATGGTCTTCCGACCAAAGAAGCCAAACGCAAAATCACCGCTTGGCTTGAATCCAAAGGCCTTGGCAAAAAGACCATCAACTACAAGTTGCGTGACTGGCTGTTCAGCCGTCAGCGGTACTGGGGTGAACCGTTCCCGATCATCTGGAAAAAGGATGCGAGTGGGAATCTGTATCACGAAGCGTTGCCGGAAAGCGTGCTGCCGTTGCGTCCGCCGCAATTGGAAGAATACAAACCGACCTCTGACGGCCAGCCACCTTTGGCGCGCGCAACGGATTGGGTGAATCTGCCGGATGGTTCCATCCGTGAAACGAACACGATGCCGCAGTGGGGAGGTTCGTGCTGGTACTATTTGCGCTATGCCGATGCGCTGAATGGCGAAGCATTCGTGGGCAAGGATGCGGAGTCCTATTGGATGGGCACTGCTAAGTTACAAGGCGAGGTGAAGCCGGGTGTGGACCTTTACGTGGGTGGCACAGAGCACGCAGTATTGCATCTGCTCTATGCGCGCTTCTGGCACAAGGTGTTGTTTGATCTCGGTTATGTCACGACGGCAGAGCCGTTCTACAAGTTGGTGAATCAAGGCCTCATCATGGGTGAGGATGGGCAGAAGATGTCCAAGAGCCGCGGCAACGTGGTGAACCCGGATGATGTGCTGGTGGAGTATGGCGCGGATGCGTTCCGTCTCTACGAGATGTTCATGGGGCCATTGCAGGAGAGCAAACCGTGGAATACTCGTGGCGTCGAAGGCGTCTATCGTTTCCTTGGTCGCGTCTGGCGCATGTTCGTGGATGACGGTTCCGAGACGGCTTATGAGCAAGCGGAAGCGGTCGCTACGGCGGAGACGCGGGGTGAGTTGCTGGACTTGATCATCCTCGACGGCGGCATCCTCGAAGTGGAGCCGGCGAAAGATCAGCTCAAGGTCTTGCACACGTGCATCAAGAAAGTGACGGAAGATCTCGAAGGCATGCGTTTCAACACCGCCATCTCGGCGATGATGGTGTTCAGCAATGAAGCGAGCACGTGGCAGACGAAGCCGTTCTCTGTGATGAAGACGTTCCTGCAATTGCTCGCACCGTTCGCGCCGCACTTGGCGGAAGAACTGTGGGCGCGTTTGCATTCGACGTTCGGGCATGTGGCACCATCACTTACGTATGCAGTGTGGCCGAAATTTGATCCCGCCTTGCTGGTCGAGGATGAGATCGAGATTCCGGTGCAGGTGAACGGCAAGTTGCGCGATGTGATCAAGGTGCCAACGGCGGCGGATGCGGCGACGATCGAGGCGGCGGCGAAGGCTTCTGATAAGGTGAAGCCGTTTATTGATGGCAAGGCCATCAAAAAAATAGTCGTCGTTCCCAAAAAACTGGTGAATATTGTAGCTGTCTAGCCGATGTCTGATTTGTGTTCCTGACCAAGCAACAGAAATGGATCGTGGGCATAACGATCGGTCTTCTGCTTTTGGGGTGGATCGGAAAAACTTGTCGTCTGGCTGAGAAAAAAGCAGGGCGTGAGACAGAAGTGGCCCGTTGAACTATGCAACAGCGCAGCTTTGAAGAAGGCGTGGAGCAAATCGTGGCGAAGGACAATCGTTACGATGCTGAAGCCTATGAATTTTTGCGGGATGCGCTGGATTTTACACAGAAGTCATTGGGGCGCGCAGAGAAGACAATGCGTCAGCGTGAGGGTGTGTCAGGCGATGCCGGGAATCATGTATCTGGCCAGCAACTGTTGAATG
Source organism: Verrucomicrobiia bacterium (assembly GCA_036405135.1). Classification (NCBI taxonomy): domain Bacteria; kingdom Pseudomonadati; phylum Verrucomicrobiota; class Verrucomicrobiia; species Verrucomicrobiia bacterium. Next base: position 329,540 of record DASWYF010000002.1, read on the forward strand.
GCATCCGTGATTTTGCGCTCCAGCGTTACGGGCCCATGACGATGATGATCTTCGAATCCTGGGGTGTGAAACGCACGGATGATTTCGGTGAGATTGTCTTCAACATGGTAAGCGAAAATCTTCTCGGTAAAACGGAGAATGACAGCCGCGAAGATTTCAAAAACGTCTACGATTTTGACGTTACCTTCCGGCAGCCTTACCTGCCCAAGGCCAAGCAGACATCGATCACCTGACCGCTGCAGGCGGCTAAATCCCGGGTAAAACCCGCGATCAGATCGCTCAAGCTATCTCAAGGAATCCTCACCACCGGAGCCAAGATACGTGAGGCATTTCGTTTCTGGTGATAGATGGTGTTCACTGCTTTCACCGTGGTGGCAGGGAAATTCATCGTCAAAGGCTCGCCGGTTTGCGGATTCGGCTCATAGAGCGGCGCACCGGTGCTGGCAATGGTCACACGGATGCGATGCCCGGCATTGAAGATCTGGCTGAGCGAGCCGACATCGAAGATCACACGGTAGACTTGGCCGGACTCCATGAACACCTCCTTGTCCCAGCCCTCGCGGAAGCGGGTACGATGGATGTAGTCCATGATGAGGATACTGCGGCCATCAGGATAGACATCGCTGATGCGGACGATGAAATCCGTGTCCTTTGCCGTGGAAGCCACATAGAGATCGGCCCGCACTTTGCCCGTCCATTCAACGGGATTTTTTAATGGCTCGGTGGTGAAGGTCAGAACGTCTGCTTGTTCTTCGAACCTCCGTGCGTCTCGAGCTCCAGGGAAATTTCGCCCGGGAATCTGCATCGGATTGTTCGGATCGCTTTCGTAGGAGGTGGTGGATTGCATTGTGCTGGGCAGGCGGATGGCGAGATTGCCACCTTCGTGCAGGTAATATGGCGTATCAACGAAATCAGGCGGCCACGATTTGGCGGTGCGCCAGACATTGCCGGGAGCACCGGTTTCATCCAGCGCTCCCATCACATAGTAGCGCACATTAGGCTCATTCATCACGCCATTGTTGATGCCCTTCAGCCAAAAATCGAACCATTTGATCATGTGCGCATAGACATCGAACTGCGCATTCTCAGGATAAACGAGATCGCCGACTTTGTTCGGCTTCGGATAACCGCCATGCAGCCACGGGCCGAGCAGCAGTTTTTGTCGCTTTTGGGAGTTTCCTCCGCCTTTGGTCTGGCGACCGAGGTAGCTCTGGATGGAACCGACGGACATAAAATCATACCAACTGCCGATGGTGAAGCAGGGGACATTCATGCGACCAAAATGAGGGGTGCAGTCTTCTGCCTTCCAATAGTCATCATAGGTGGGATGTCGGAACCACTCTTCCATGAGGCGAAGGTTGTCCACCGGATCGCGCGCTTCCTTGGCAAGCTCTGCATGGCGTAATGGACGGTAGATGCCACCGATGCGATAGCCTTCATGAAAGAGGCTTAAGCCGGTATCCATCATGTACTGGCAGACGAGATGGGGCGGGGCGGAGACGGCGAGGAAGTTCTGGGCGAAGCCGCCTTGGGAACCGCCGAACGTGCCGACCTTGCGGTTGCACCACGCCTGCCGGGCAAACCACTCCACCAGATCATAGCCATCCTGTTGCTCGCCCCAGCCAAGTGCGCGATAGCCCTGCCAAACGCCTTCAGATTCATGCGAGCCGCGGAAGTTCACTTTGGCAACGACGTAGCCATTCTCAGCGAGTTTGGCCATTTCCTTGCGCGTGGCTGCATTCGTGATGCTGACATAGCGTTGCTCGAAGATGACGGGATGTGGACCAACTTTATCCGGGAAGTAAACGTATGCTGACAGTTTCACGCCGTCGCGCATGGGAATCATGAAGTGTTCTTCACGGACATTGCCGAGATCGAGCGGGGGGAGTTCGGCGGCATGCGTCAGTCTGGCTGCAAATGACAAGACGATTAGCAAGACCAGGTATGGAAGCGGCATGAGAATGGTGTAGCCGGAGACTGGCTGTACAGCAAGCAGGCGGATGCGTGAGCATCCGCCTGCGGTCTCTTGGCTTAAATCACTTTTTGCTTTCGGCGCGAATCTTTTCGGCGTCGGCTATGACTTCAGCGGCGGTTTTGCCGTGGAGGGCCTGGCGCATGGCTTTTTCTCCCTCTTCCGGATTCAGCATGTTTCCGAGAAGGTGTTTGGCCCCGATCTGCATCGCTGCATCCTGGAATTTCTTCTTCTCCTCGGCAGACATGGGTTTGAGGATCTCTTCCACGGATTTTTTCATGGTCTCGTCCGTGGTGGCATCGATCCGTTTAGGAGCCCCGCCACAACCTCCCGCCAACAAGGCAAGAGCCAGCAATAATGTTCCGATGTATTTCATGATTTCTTCCGGGGGATGGGCCAACGTGTTTCTGGCACCAACCTCCAAGACGATCAATCAATATCAATATGCGAAAAATCCAAGACAATAATCCTCTGAGGGACGACGGGTGGCTGAGGCGGCGAATATGGAATCACAGCCGGGGGGGCTGGGATCCGTCTGAAGAAGTTTGCGGAGGTATGTCTTCCGTCGTGGCATCATTATCGGGCCGATTGCGTTGGAAAACATCCAAAACATCTTCCGGGTCAAAATGAGCCAGATCGACGCCTTCATCTGGAGCGCGAAGTGTTGCGATTTGCAACTGGTGGGCAATCGTCTGCACGGTGCTGAGCGAGTAGTATTTTATGGCACCGACGCTCAGATGTGCCTTGAAAATGACCACCACCAGGCTGTTCACGTCCACGTTCACCCACAGCATGTTCGCGATCTCGCCCTGCTGGAACATGCTGCTGAAGTTCGTTTCGTTAAGGCGGTCGGCGATGAACTGGGTGGCGGCGAAAGCATTCGCAGCTAGGGTGGCAAGTTCCGTGGTATTAAAAATCTCAGTATCGCCCTGTTGCGCGATGAGGTATCCCGCCTTTTCCACGAAGAGCGCGGTGCTGGCCTCGCTCTTCACGAGAAGATCTTTTAAAGCAGTATTGATCTGCTCGAAGTCTTCTTCGGTAAGACTGGGAAATGGCGTCATTTGTGATATGACAACAACCGGTTACGGAAGTGCAGCGCGAAACTTATTTGCGACCACCCTGGTTGATGAACTTGTGCAGGAGCATGCGGGTAATCATGTTCAAAGTTTCGAACACGCCCACACCCTTGAAGGCGGCACCTTCGAAGGAAGGCACGCGCACATCGCGGTTGTTCAGCAAGAAATCCATGTATTCCACTGGGGCGACGTTCGGCAGGTCGCGCTTGTTGTATTGGAGTACGTAGGGGATGTCCGCGAGATTCAACCGGAGAGTCTTCAAGTTGTCCTCCAGGTTCGCGAAGCTCTCGACGTTCTCCTCCATCTTGTCGTACTGGGAATCAGCAACGAAGACGATGCCGTCCACACCGCGCAGCACCAATTGGCGCGTGGTGTTGTAGATGACCTGACCGGGAACGGTATAGAGCTGGAACTTGGTCTTGAAACCCTTGATCGACATGGCCTCGATGGGAAGGAAGTCGAAGAAGAGTGTGCGGTCTGAACTGGTGGCCAGTGAGACGAGCTTGCCCTTGTCCTCGGGGTTGGTCGTCTTCACATCGGAATGGACCTTCTCAAGGTTCGTCGTTTTGCCACACTGGGCCGGGCCGTAGTAGACGATCTTGACCTGGATTTCCTTGGTCGCCTGGTTGATGATTGCCATAGGGTTTTACGGTTACTCGTTTAGCTCAGGGTTGCGGCCAGTTTTTTAAGCTCGTCCACAGGCAGCGAAGCATCTGCCTTGCCAATCGCGGCCAAAAAAGTGCGACCGGATTTGATGATGGCAAGACTGCGGTTGCTGGTCTGCACGGATACGGCCTTCGGCTCGCCCAGTTTCAAATCGCCCGTGAACTGGTTCATGCGGCTGAACATCGCCACCACGAATCCGGCGAAGGCGTCCGCATTGAACTCGGCTGGCAACTGCGCTGCGACTTTCAGGCCTTCAGGTGAGGCTACGACCACGCCTTCCACGTTTGGCAGGGCCAAAACTTTGGTGACGAGCTCGGACGGATTGGAGATCGAGGCTGGTGCAGCGGTAGGTGCCGGAGCTGCTGCTGCTGCGGGAGCCGCTGCTGCTGCGGGAGCCGGAGCTGCAGGGACCGGAGCTGGACCTTTGCCGGAGAAAACGTCCGGGATGTTCTTGTCCACTGCGATGGACTTCTGGGCAGCACCCGGCTTGCGGGCGGCCATGAACAGCGGGATGACGATCTTCAGCGGCAGTTCGAGATTTTCCGCATCACGATTGGCACCAACCGAAGCAGGCAGAGCCGGAGTGATCCAGCCGCGCAACTGGCTCCAAGTGAAGAGAATCTTGCCCTTGCGCATCATCGGCTCCACCAAATCCAGCGGGACATTGATGGTCAGACCGGCCAAGTTGTGCTTGGCGAGTTCACCTTTGATATCTTCCGGCCACGTGCCGTAAAGCGCTTCTACGCCGCTGGACAAGTTACCGCCTGTAGGTGCTGCTGCAGGAGCGGCGGCTGCGGGAGCGGGTGCCGGAGTGGGTAAAGGAGTTTGCGGCTTGATGGCTGCCGGAGCTGGGGCAGGCGCCGGGGCTGGAGCGGCTGGTTTGGCCGCAGGAGCAGAGGGACGTAACGAAGCCGGATCAGGCAAGCCCATGGAGGGCTTGATAGGCGCCGAAGGCTCGACAGCAGGAGCGGGTGCCGGGGCTGGCGCAGCGGGTTTCGGAGCCGGTGCGGGCGTGGGCGTGGGCAAAGGAGTTTGTGGCTTGATCGCCGCGGGTGCTGGGGCGGGAGCCGGAGCAGGCGCTGGGGCTGGGGCTGGGGCTGGGGCTGGGGCTGGCGGCGGCGCCACCGGAGCGGGTTTGATCTGGGCTTTGCTAGGATCAGCAGCATCGCCATCTGCGCCGAAGACGGGTTTGATATCATCAGGGATATCAATGATGGTCTGGTTGGCACGCCGGGTGAATTGACCGGGTTTGACCTTGGAGAGCACTTCTTTTAGCGGGAGGCTGATCAAGGTCTGGTCCAAGGAGGCATCGCCACCGTAACCGGCGGTGCCTGTTTGGGCCTTAAGTTCCGAGTAAGTGATCTTGACGCTGCCTTTGGGGAGACCTTCCAGCACGCGCTGGAGGGAAACCTTGATGGTGGCGTCTCCAGAGGGTTGGGCGGTGACCAATCCCTTCAGTTCCAGCGGCAGGTTCTCAAGCACACCTTTCAGAGATACCGTGATGGTTTCGCCGGAGGGTACGGCTGGAGCCGGGGTGGCTGTAGCGGCTGCCGCTTGGGCGGCAGGTTTGGATTGAGCCACCGGAGCTGCCGATGGTTGGGACTCGGTCTTTGATTTAGCTTCGGAGCCCTTCCCGAAGAGGTTCTTTATAAATCCCAGCATTTGTTTGGAGCGATCTAGTTGTCCTTGAAATCGGCTGCAAACCAGTCGATACCAATTAAGTGCGCTTGCCTTTTGTGGCGCAAAAGAATTTAGATAGCAAGAAATTAACTGCAAAAGCGGAATTGAAAAAGGGTTATGGCTGAAAAGCATAAAATCTTGATACTGGACGATGAGCAGGATCTCTTGGACCTGTATCGCGACCTGTTGAGCAAGCTGCCCAGCCAGCCGGAAGTCTTCACTGCAAACTCTGGCGCCCGAGCACTGGCCTTGCTGAATGCTGAGCGGTTTTCCATGCTCCTGACGGACTTGAACATGCCGGGAATGGACGGTTTTCAAGTGATCACGATCGTGCGTCGCCGTTTCCCGGCCTTGCGCACGGTGGTGATGACGTCGCTGGCGGATGAGCAGATCCGTGCGCGTGCTTACGCCATGGGCATAGATCTCTATCTGGAAAAGCCTAATGAGAAGACAGATGTGCAATTGTTCATCGATTGCATCGAATCTCTGCTGGAGCGTGAAGATGCGGGCGGATTTCGCGGGGTTCAGAGCAAGAGCCTGGTGGACCTCATCCAGCTCGAATGTCTTTCACAAAGTTCCTCGGTGCTGAAGATCACGAACAAATCCGTCGAGGCACGCATCTGGATCCAGGATGGTGATGTGATCGATGCCCAGATGAATGATCTCACTGGTGAATCGGCGTTCAAAAGCATCATGAGCTGGAAGACGGGCAATTTCGAGATGCTTGCAGCCGACCCCAAGCGCACGCGCACGATTTTCGGTTCCTATCAAGGATTGTTGCTGGACACGGCACAGGCGATCGACGAGTCCCAAGCCACGGAGGTCAGCATCCAAGGTGAGCCAAGTGTGGCGGAGGGGGGCACCGCTTCGCCGTTGGGGGCGATCAGCCGTGTTCCGGGTGTGGAGTTTGCGGTGGCGGTGGACATCAATGACAAGGCCAAGGTCGATTCTTGGGGCATCGAGAACCCGGCGGCAATGGCGGCATGGGTGCATGATATGATGCACAAGCTGCACGTGATCGGTGAAAAGGTGAAGGCCGGGCATCTGTTGAAGGTGGAAGGAATGGGCGTGCAATCAAATTTAGGTTTCCTTTCACGACCGGACAAGGAATTATGCGTCGGGTTGCGGCGTAACCTCTCGCAAGGCGAGATGGCGTCAACCCTTAGCGAAGTGGGCACGAAATGGGTTTCCTAGGCTTATTCTCCAAAACGGAGCCGGAGGCGAACGTAGGCAAGCTGCCATCGGGCAGTTTCACGATCGACCGCACCGGGCGCATCATTGCGTCCACCCTGCCGCGATCGTTTGATGAGAAGCTGATCCAAGAGATCGGCAGCATCGTGCTGGAAATGTTTCAAAAAGCCCAAACGGTGAACTTGCCTCTGCGCGAGGTTTCGATTCATTATGCGGGTCTCAAGATCACTGCCCGGGAATTACGCGGCGGGGCGATGATTTTTCTGTCACCTGTGAAGATGGGGTGACAGTGGTGTAAAATTTTAACGCAGCCTAGCGAGCACACATATGTCGAACAAGAAACTGGACCAGCTCATTCTCCAACTGGAGAACTACATTGAGGTTTGGAAGCAGTTCAACAATTACATCGCCCTGGCGCGGAGCAAGAAGTTCCAGCCGGAGGATGAGAACCAGTTTCTTGAGATCAAGAGCGTCATCGCGCAGGAGTTGGAGATGATCCTCGCAGTGATTGAAAGCGGCACGCCTTCCAAGGAAGATGTGCATTCGCTGATCGGTTCAGCCCCGTCCATCCGTTACATGAGCGAACTGCCGGAAGGTTCCTTGCGCGCGATCGAGAACCAGTGGCACAAGTCTTTCATCTCCTGGCAATCCATCCTGGGCCAGTTGAAGGTTCAGCAACGTGCCGAAGAAAACAAAGGTTTCTTCAGTATGTTCGGGAAGAAGTAAGAAGATCGCGTTTTTCTTTTCTGCCAGCCGGTGTCAATTATTTGGCACCGGCTTCTTTCGTCATCAGGCTCACGTTTTTCACGTCAGCTTCCTTCGCGGCATCCATCACGGACACCATGACTCCGATTGGTGCGCCTCTATCAGCGCGGATGGCGAGTTTGACTTGTGGGTTCGCCCGGGCGGCTGCGGCTAGTTCCTCCTGAAGTTTGCCAGTGGTGAGGGCGCGGTTGCCGATGAAGAGGTGTGGCTCGGTGTTCGCGATGGTGACGACGAGGGGCGGGTCTTCCGTGGCGCCGCCTTTTGATTGGCGCGATTCCGGTAGTGCGAGTTTCACCGAGGGCAGCTGCTGTTTGAAGGTGGTGGTGACGACGAGAAAGATGAGCACGACCATCAGCACATCGATGAGAGCGATGATGATGACGGCTGGCGCCTGACGTTTGCGTGTACGTGAGAAATTCATCAGAGCACCTTTGCGGCTGGTTGGTTCATGCCGGAAGTTTTGAGCTGCTCGGTTTCTGATGGATAGAGTTTCCGGATGAGTTCATCACAGATGATCTCCAGCTCCACGGTGAAGTGGTCCACACGTTTGGTGTAGTAGCTCCACGCGACGAGTGAAGGGATGGCTACGAGCAAGCCCATCAAGGTCGCTTTCAGGGCGATGGCGATGCCGCGTGCAAAAGCAGTATTATCCCCGAGACCGGCGCTGCCGATGTCACCGAAGAGGGCGATCATTCCATAGACGGTGCCGGTGAGACCGAGCAGTGGAGCGATGCCTGTCGCGATCTCCAGGAAAACGAGGCCGCGTTCCAGGCGGGCGATTTCATGGCGGGCGCGGATCTGCAATGCGTCCACGACGTCTTCTTTGGACCATTGACTGCGTTCGAGCACGAAGAGCACGAGGCGACCCAAGGTGGAAGGGGAGTATTGGCATGAGGCGCGCAAGGTGGCGACATCGCCAGGGTGTTTGATGGCTTGCACCGCGCTCTCCACTTGTGCAGGGGTGATCTTGGATTCACGCAGGGCGAGGCCGCGTTCGATGATGAACGTGAGGCTGACGATCGAAGTGATGCCGAGCAGGACTAGAATGGCTATTTCCATGTTAAAATATTTTTCAGAGGCTGGGGAGCCGTACGTTCTTATTGATAATTGAAAGTGAAAACGACATCGCGATAGGTGCTGGCCAGTTCCCGCTTCACTTCATCCGGCCAAGCCGGAAACGGTGACGGTTTCTCGATCGCGATCTGGCAATAGGCCGTCATGATCGCGTCCACTTTTGTGTCTGCTATCTCCAGATTGCTTACGCGCCCGTTGGAGTGCATCCGGAAGCGCACCACGACGTGGCCTTTGCGGGCGATGGTTGGATTATTGTCGATCGCCGCATACCAAGCGTTGCGGATGGCATCGATGACGATTGCATCGTAACGGCCCAGCGGAGTTGCTTTGGCTTGCAGGCTGGAATTCACGGCGAAGCGCTTCACGCCGCCTTCCTGCTGCATCTTTTCACCGGGAGGACGGTAGTCATTTGATTTGAGCTTGGCCTCGTTCAAGGTTTTGGGCCTTTGCTGGCTCGGTGCTTCCGCCGTTTGTTGGGAGGTGGTTTTCTGGCTTTGAGAGGGGTGCAACTGCTCCAGATCACCGCGTTCCTGTTTGCCTTCGCCGGATTCTTGCTTGGCCATTTGCTGGCTCTTCACCGTTTTGTCCGCGATTGGTGTGTTATTCTTAAATGGATCCGCTTCCACTTTTGCCTGGGGGGTGGACTGGGGTTGCAAGGGCTTGGGTTGCGCCTTGGGAGCCTCAAAGGCCCGGATCATTTTGGTTTGTCGTCCGTCGATCTTGGGCTGATCCGTATCGAGTTTGGTGTCGGGATTGGCAGCCAGGGAATTTTGCGCGGCGTAGAATTTGACGTTCTCGGGTTCATCGACGGGTTTTTGATTTGGGTCCACTTCGATGAAGAGCATAGGCATCTCCTTGGCCGGCGGGGGTGGGGGAGTAAGTATCGCTCGATCCACATCGAGGGATTTGGCTGTCAGTTCGATGACTCTCTCCGGGGATTGGGCGATCTGCTTGAGCAACTCAGGATCACGCAACAAGGCCACGCCAAGGACTGTCGCGCCCAAGGCGAACAGCACGGCGTGTACAGCCAGCGAGATGACCAGAGCGAACAGCAACGGATGCTGTTCGATCCAGTTTCCTGAGGGATTCTTTGAAATCGCCTGCATGAAACAATAAATCGTGCCCTTACGCGACGCTGGGAGCGGCCTGTTTGTTCAAAACGAGGCTAAAAAACGCTGCCGCTACAGGCCAGCGTAGCTGCATCAACGGGTGGGCACCCAGCCGCGGCCCGGAACAAATTCCCGGCTGCCGGAGTTGGATTTGCAACCCGTGCCGAGCAGGGACACTGCCAAAAGGGCTAAAATAAACAATCGCAACATGGGGCTACTCTAAACGGTGCCGGGAAATTCGCAAAGCGACTAAATTATTTTCGGATTGAGGCTTGAACCCTTATTGAAGTCGGAACGTGCCTGTTGAAAGGGGATTGTAGATTGTCCAGGAATGGGCCAGATTGGAGGCACACGGTCGGGGTTCTATGCCGAAGGCGTCTAAATTCATGGTGGGTAAGTTGCTTCTGGATGGGGGCAACTTGAAGGGGTCGTACTTTCATCGCACGGTGGTGCTGATCTGCCAGCATGATGAGCAGGGTGCGTTCGGTCTGGTGTTAAACCGGCCGAGCAAGAACAAGGTGGAAGATGTGATCGAGACGACGTTGCCACCGCGGCTGGAGTCACTGCCGTTGTATGTGGGCGGTCCGGTGCAGGCGAATGCGCTGTCTTACCTTCACACGGATGTTTACGTGCCGCATGCGAATGTAATGCAGAACATGAACCTGGGGCATTCGCTGGAGGGGTTGGTGGAGTTGGGCGAGTCTTATTCGACGACGCAGAAGGTGCGGGTGTTCGCCGGTTATGCGGGTTGGAGTCCGGGCCAGTTGGAGGACGAGTTGAAACGGGAGAGCTGGTTGATTCACCCGGCTTCACTGGAGCTTGTTTTCGAGACGTTGCCGGATGAGGTATGGCGGGTGATCATGCGGCAGAAAGGCTGGCAGGAGCGGCTTTTGGCAGATGGTCCGGAGGATCTTTCTTGGAATTAAGCGGGGAGATCAGTGTGTGGGAAAATACTAGTTGAAATTCTTCTGGCGACGAACGACGTTGCTGCAACGCAACCCAAGAAATGCAAAGAAGTACCCTCGCATGCGCGTTGACTTTGATCCGGGTGCCCGCTAGGCTCCGCGGGAATTTCCAATAGATAAATTCAGCACCGAGAGGCAAATCGTGGCAGTAAGAGACGATTATTTGGTCGATACGCTGGTGGACATGGGCTGGTTGACCAACCAGCAGGTTGAAACCTTGCGACAAGAGGCGGATCAGGCCGGCCAGGGCGTCATTGATATGGCCCTTGCCAAGAACTGGGTGTCTACATTGAACGTGACCCAGGCCAAGGCCGCACAGTTCGGTGTGGAAGTGGTGGATCTGGCGGATATCCGCGTGCCGGATGAGGCGATCGCCGCGGTGCGTCGTGACATCGCCAAGAAATACAAGGTGGTTCCGGTGTCGGTGAATCCCATACGGGTGGCAGTGTCCGATCCGTCCGATCTCGACACGCTGGATTCTCTCCGTCACATCTTGAAGGAAGAAGTTGAGTTCTGTGTGGCGACGGAAGAGGCGCTGGATGCCGCTTTGAACAAATACTATGGCGGTGGTGCCACGGGTGAAGCGAACAAGATGATCCAGGACATCACCGAGGGCACGGTGGACATGACGGATTTCCAAAACGTGGCGGTGTCAGAAGATGATGGTACGGCTGTTGATGCCGATGCACCGATCATCAAACTGGTGAATTCCATCATCGTGGAGGCTTTCAAGCTGCGTGCTTCTGATATTCATCTGGAACCGTTGGAGAAGCGGTTCCGCGTGCGGTACCGCATCGACGGTGTCTTGCAGGAGATGAATAACCCGCCAAAGCGTTTGCAGGCGGCCTTGATCAGCCGTCTGAAAATCCAGGCAGGCATGCAAATCGCCGAAAAGCGGGTGCCGCAAGACGGTCGTATCCAGATGAATGTGGTGGGCAAGTCGATCGACCTTCGTGTCTCGTGTCTGCCCACGAACCATGGCGAGAGCATCGTCATGCGTATCTTGGACAAGACCGGTCTGAAGCTGGGGCTGGCGGAACTGGGCTTCCTCTCGGACGATCAGCAGACGTTCGAACGGTTGATCGGTCTGCCTGACGGTATCTTGCTCGTAACTGGACCTACCGGTTCCGGCAAAACGACCACGCTTTACTCCTGTCTAAACTACATCAACCGGCCTGACCGCAAGATCATCACGGTGGAAGACCCGGTGGAATACGTGCTGGCGGGTATCAACCAGGTGCAGGTGAGTGACGTGGTGGGATTGACCTTTGCTGTGGCGTTGCGCTCGATGCTGCGTCAGGCGCCGAACGTGGTGATGCTGGGTGAAATTCGTGACATTGAAACGGCGTCCATCGCCATCAATGCATCGCTGACGGGTCACTTGGTGTTCTCCACTCTGCACACGAATGATGCGCCGGGCGCGGTGACGCGTTTGATCGATATCGGTGTGAAGCCGTTCTTGGTGGCGTCCTCCACACGCGCGATGATGGCGCAACGTCTGGTCCGCAAAATCTGCAAGAAGTGCGGCCAGCCGCACCAGCCATCGGACTCGGAGTTCCGCACGCTTGGTATTGATCCGCGGACGGTGGGCGAGGTGAACTGCAAGAAGGGCAGGGGTTGCAACGAATGCAACAAGGGCGGCTACCGAGGACGGTTCGGCATCTTTGAGATCTTTTTGGTGGATGACGAGGTGCGCAAGCTGATCAATGACCGTGTGCCAACCACCGCCTTGCGTGCCCGTGCACGTGAGATGGGCATGCGGACCTTGCGTGAGGATGGTGCCCGCAAGGTGCTCGCGGGCCTGACCACCACGGAGGAAGTCATCCGTGCGACAGTGGGTGATGATGAACAGGTGATGAGTTGACCGGGAAGGGTTGTGTCTCGTCCCGTGACCGCCAGATTTTAGCCGATAATATACTATGTCTTACGCGATGTCCGACCTGCTGACCCTCATGGTGAATGAAGGGGCGGCTGACTTGCATCTCCGGGTAAACATTCCGCCATGCATCCGCCTGAACGGTACGCTTGAGCGCGTGGAAGGTCCGCCGTTGAAGCCTGAGGATACGGAAGAGTTGATGAACGCCATCGCTTCGGATGATTCCATCCAGCAGGTGCGCGAAAAGGGCGGAGCGGACTTCGGTTTCGCCTTCGGTGAACTGGCCCGTTTCCGTTGCTCCATCTTCAAGGAACGCGGCAACTTCGCACTCGTGCTGCGCCAGATTCCCAGCAAGCTGCTGACCATCGACCAGATCGGTCTCTCCAAAGACCTCGTGAACACGCTGTTGAACAAGCCGCGCGGCATGATCTTGGTGACCGGCCCCACGGGTTCCGGCAAATCGACCACCCTGGCCTCGATGATCAACATCCTCAACGAAACCCGTGACGAAGCGCACATCATCACCATTGAGGACCCCATCGAATTCTATCACAAACACAAGAAAGCGGTCATCACCCAGCGTGAAGTGCATGTGGATGTGCCGTCCTTTGCTGAAGCTCTCCGCCGCGCATTGCGTCAGGACCCGGATGTGATCCTGGTCGGTGAGTTGCGCGACTTGGAAACGATCGAGGCCGCTGTGACCGCTGCCGAGACGGGTCACTTGGTCTTCGGCACGCTGCACACGAACTCGGCGGCCAAGACGATCGACCGTATCGTGAACGCCTTCCCGATCAACGCGCAGGAAACCGTCCGCATCCAGCTCTCCACTGTGTTGCAAGCGGTGATCGCGCAGATCCTCGTGGCCCGCTCCGACAAACCTGGCCGTGTGGCCATCCACGACATCATGATCAATACGCCGTCCATCTCGGCACTGATCCGTGACAACAAAACTTTCCGTATCCCTTCCGACCAGCAGACCGGTGCCAAATACGGCATGATCACGCTGGACGCCAACCTGCTCGACAAGTATGAGCGCGGCTGGATCAAGAAGGATGAAGTCATCAACCGTTCCATCGACCCGGCGTCCTGCATCGCCAAGATGCAAGAGATCGACTTGCGCCGGGCCGAGGCGGAGGCTGCGGCCGCCCGCAGCAAATAAGGCAAGATCATGGCAGCCAACGTCAACAGTCCTTTGCTCGCTCTCATCCGGGAGCAGGGAAACCTGGACGACCTCCAGTATGAAGAGGTCATTTCCGAGCACGCCCGGAGCGGCAAGTCCATCAGCCAGATCGTGGCTGATTTCGGCATCATGCCCATGGACCAGCAGTTGCAACTGCAGGCCTTTCATTTGGGCACGGAAGTGTTCAATCTGGATGATCTCGAGCCGACCCCGGAGTTGCTCAAGACCATTCCGGCCACAAATGTCCGCATGTATCAATGTGTGCCGGTGGAAGATTACGGCACAGGCGTCAAAGTGGCCGTGGCGGATGCGTTGAACCCGCAAATGGTGGACGAACTGGGTTTCGTCGTCCGCCGCGAAGTGCAGATCCTCATAGCCGATCCGGCCCAGATCGCCAAATTCATTGAAAAGTATTACGGCGAAGAGGGCGAAAGTTTCAGTGACATCCTCAAGGAATTCGGCGAGGACAAGAATCTGGAGCAGGAACTTGCCGAGATGGCTGCGGGACAGGATGCGGCCAATAACATCGCCGACATGGCGAATGAGGCTCCCATCGTCCGCTTCGTTAACCTGGTGCTTTACCAGGCGGTGCAAGACCGTGCGAGTGACATCCATTTCGAGCCGTTCGAGGACGAGTTCAAGATACGTTACCGCGTGGACGGAGCGCTGTATGAGATGGCTCCCCCGCCGAAGTATCTGGCCTTGCCCGTGATTTCCCGTTTGAAGGTAGTAGCCGGATTGAACATCGCCGAGCGACGCCTGCCGCAAGACGGTCGTATCTCCATGCGTCTGGGTGGCAAGGATATCGACCTGCGTGTCTCCAGTTTGCCAACCAAGTTCGGTGAATCTGTGGTGTTGCGCGTCTTGGACCGCGGTTCCGTCTCATTGAATATCAACGCCTTGGGTTTCCCCGATTATGTGAAGACATACGTGGTGGAGGCCATCCAGCAACCCAACGGCATCTTTGTGGTGACGGGCCCCACGGGTTCAGGCAAGACCACCACGTTATACGCCTGCTTGCGGGAGGTGAACACCATCGACTCCAAACTGCTTACTGCAGAGGATCCGGTGGAGTATGACATCGAGGGCATCATGCAGGTGGCTGTGAACGAGGCGCTGGGCATGACCTTCGGCAAGGCGCTTAAATCCTTCCTCCGTCAAGACCCCGATGTCATCATGGTGGGTGAGATGCGTGACTTGGAAACTTCGCAGATCGCCATTCAAGCCTCGTTGACCGGTCACTTGGTGCTGAGCACACTCCACACGAACGATGCACCCGGTGCCGTGACCCGTCTGGTGGATATGGGAGTGGAACCATTCCTGATCTCTTCCACCCTGCAAGGTGTGCTCGCTCAACGTCTGGTCCGCACGATTTGCAAGAAATGCCGGGCGCCGTTCGAGCCCACCGAGAACCAGCTCGCGCAGTTGAACCTTTCGCCTTACGACATCGGTGACAAGGTGTTCTACTACGGACGCGGTTGCTCTAACTGCAATGATACCGGCTACCGTGGGCGCAAGGGCATCTATGAACTTTTGGTCGTCTCCGATCCCATCCGGAACCTGATCAACGAACGCGCACCCTCCGTGGTGATGCGGCAAAAGGCAGTGGAACTGGGCATGGCCACCTTGCGTGATGACGGCCTGCGCGGTATCTTTGATGGCGAAACTACGATTGAAGAAGTGCTGAAGTACACCTAACAAACCCGTCCTATGCCCAAATACAACTATGTAGCGATGGATCAAAAGGGGAAGGAGACCAAGGGGACCTTGGAGGTGGCCAACCAGAGTGAAGCGATCGGCCGCCTCAAGGAAATGGGTTACTTCCCCACCAAAGTAGTCGAAGCCGACAAGGTCAAAGAGAAGGATGCCAAAGGCAAATCCGCAGCACCCGCCGCCGCCGGAAAGAAAAAAGGCGGCATTAAGATGGGTTTCAAGGGTGGCAAGGTAAAACCCAAGGTTCTGACCACGTTCACCCGCCAGCTAGCCACTTTGGTTGATGCCGGTCTGCCGCTTTTGCGCGGTATGCGTGTGCTGGAAAAGCAGGAACGTGACCGCCGCTTGAAGGGCATCATCAATGAACTGGCTGTCTCGATCGAAGGTGGTTCCACTTTCTCGGAAAGTCTGGCGCAACACCCCAAGACATTCAACCGCCTCTACGTGAACATGGTGAAGGCCGGTGAGTTGGGTGGTGTACTGGAGGTCGTGCTCAATCGTCTGGCCGAATTCATGGAAAAGGCCCAGAAGATCAAGGGCAAAGTCATCGCGGCCATGTTCTACCCGGTCGCGGTGATGGTGGTGGCCGTCGGCATTCTGGCGTTGCTGATGATCGTCGTGGTGCCGAAGTTCGAGGCGATTTTCAAAGACATGTTGGAAGGCGAGGCGTTGCCCGGCTTCACCCGTCTGGTGCTTGGTATCAGTAATACCATCAAGAACAACCTGCTGGGCACTGTCATAGCCATCTTCTGTATTGTGGTGGCCTTCAAACTGTTCGCGATGACGAAGTTTGGCCGTCGCACGATTGACCGCGTCCAGATGAAGATCCCTGGCTTGGGGCCGGTGATCTCCAAGGTCGCCATCGCCCGTTTCACCCGCACGCTGGGCACGCTGGTAAGCAGTGGCGTGCCGATCTTGCAGGCGTTGACGATCGTCCGTGAAACCTCCGGTAACGTCATCGTGGCCGAGGCGGTGAACGCCGTCCATGAGAGCGTCAAAGAGGGTGAAACCATCACCCAGCCGCTTGAAGCTTGCGGTGTGTTCCCGCCCATCGTCATCAGCATGGTGGACGTCGGTGAGCAGACCGGCGCCTTGCCTGAGATGTTGATGAAGATCGCGGATAACTACGATGAAGAGGTGGATAACGCCGTGTCCGCGATGACCTCCTTGCTGGAGCCGGTGATGATCGTGTTCCTGGCCGTCATCGTAGGCAGTATCGTTATCGCGTTGTTCATGCCGCTCATCGTGCTGATGGACAAGGTCGGCGACACCGGTGGTGGCAAGGGCGGCAACTAGGCAGTCCGCCCACGGTGAAAAATAGTGGAAAAAGTTTTTAAAAAACTTTGACAAAGGCCGGGGCGCTCTCTAGCGTCTCGGCCTCTGGTTTGGGGTCGTAGCTCAGTTGGTAGAGCACCACAATGGCATTGTGGGGGTCAGGAGTTCGAATCTCCTCGGCTCCACCAAACTTTCAAGGATTGTTCTCCCGAAATTAATTTTTCGCAGGACAATTGTTTTCAGAAAAAACAAAAACCCGCCGGATCAATTCCGGCGGGTTTTTGCTTTTGAAAAACGAGATCTAGGCCTTGCTTACCTTCGCGACTTTCTTGTGGTAGGGCGAGGAGAGGTTGAAATAGATGCCGCACAGGGGGCGCTCGTCCTCCGTCTGGCTGAGGATGATGGTCACCTGTTTGTCGAGCGCGATACCGTGGCGCAGGCCGGGCGCGCGGTTCACATAGGCTTTCACAGCCTTTTCCATCAGGGAACTTAAAGATGCCTCGCAATCTTCCGGCGTCTTGTCGATGCAGATGATATACTTGTCGTAATTCCGCATCGCTTCCCCAATCTCCCGCTTAAATGTCGCAACCGTCAAATCCATGGATAATTGATACGCCTTTTCAGGTCATCATTCAATGATGGAACGTGGATTAACTGAATATCCGTCAATCTTGGGAGGGCGCAGGGCGGGTGTAAGTCCTCTCACCGAAGATGGCTGTGCCTACCCGGACCAGTGTGGAGCCTTCCTCGATGGCGATCTCGAAATCCCCGCTCATACCCATGCTCAGGACGGGCAGGGGAGCCTCGAGCTTCTGTTCACACTGCTCCTTGAGCTCACGCAGCCTGCGGAAGAACGGGCGGACACGCTCCGGCTCTTGCACATACGGGGCGATGGTCATAAGCCCATGCAGTTGCAGCCGCTTCAAATCGTTAAGCTGATCCAATTCGGCCAGCACGGCTTCTGGCCCATAGCCGAACTTGCTGGATTCACCCGCGACATTGACCTCCAGCAGGATAGGCAGCGTCTTGGCTGCTTGCTCCGCGCGCTTGTTCAATTCTTGGGCAAGGCTAAGGCTGTCCACGCTCTGGATCACTTCAAAAAGCTGCACGGCATCCTTGGCCTTGTTGCTCTGCAAATGACCTATCATCTGCCAGTGCAGCTTGCCGGGGCATTGAGGGACCTTCACCTTGGCCTCCTGCACCTTGCTTTCCCCGAAGAGAGTAAGGCCAGTATCGGCGACGGCACGGATGGCTTCCGGCGGATGCCCCTTGCTTACAGCCATCAACTGCACGGTCCGAAGTTCACGGCCAGCGCGATCACAGGCAGTGGCGATGCGTTGCTGAATGGCAGCAACGTTTGCGGTCAAATCCATGGAAGAAATTAAGCATCAAACGCCAGCGCCACCAAGCGATTCTTCAACTACGAATTGCCACGAATCAAATAGGCGTGAGTTTGGAATGGCGAATTTTCCCAAAAGAAGTCGCGAGTCCGCTCGGCTTCCCATCCCCATTAGTGTCAATTCGTGTCCATTCGTGGTTCACTTTTTTCCGGTTTCTGTTTTCACTATCTGCATGGCAAAGAACTACTGGCTGGCCAAGTCCGAGCCCGAGGCATATTCGTGGGCTGACTTGGTGAAGGATGGCAAAACGGTGTGGACGGGTGTGCGGAATTTTCAGGCGCGAAACAATCTCCGTACCATGAAGGCGGGCGATCTGGTGCTGTTCTATCATAGCGTGACGGATAAGCAGGTGGTAGGTATCGCCAAGGTGTCGAAAGAATTTTATCCCGATCCCACCGCTGATGAAGGCGATTGGTCTGTGGTGGACCTGGCTCCGCACAAGCCGCTAAAAAAAGCGGTCACCCTAGAACAGATCAAGACGGATGCTGTGTTGAAGGATATGGCACTCGTGCGGCAATCCCGGCTTTCCGTGACACCTCTCACCGAGGCTCAATTCAAACGCCTGCTGGAACTGGCTGAGACAAAAGCGTAAAGGATGATTTTGTGGCGTGGCTGATCCATAACTGGTTTTGGCTCCTGCTGGCCGTGATTTTGGTCGGCTTCAGCATCGCCGCCACACGTCATGCAGAGACGCGCCGTTACCGTGTCCGTTTGATCGCTTCGCTGCTGCTGATGGAGTTTTGGGTATGTCTGGTGGCGCGGGCGACATCCTTAACAGTTTTGCTCCCTTTGGGAATCTTGGGCTTCGTCCTGATGCGTCTATGCATGCCTGCGCTAAGTCATATCATGGCGCAAGCCATGGCGGACAAGGCCACGGATGCCATGTTCGGCGAACGGGAACCGGCACCTCCCGTGCTGGAGCGGAGAACGGTCAACCATTTGCGGAAAAAATATCGCCCGGAAGAGGCGATAGTTCATTTGCTGGAGGTGCTCGATAAGAATCCGGATGATTTCGAAAGCCGTTTTCTGCTCGCCAGCATTTACGTGGAAGACATGCGCGACCTGCCTTCCGCAGAGCGGGAGATACAGTTCATCCAAAAATCACGGGCCATCAGTCCTTCATTGCAGGCATTGGCCGTACAATGGTTGAAAATCTGGCAGGAAGCTTTTCATGCCGGAGCCATGGAGCTGGAAGGCTTGCGCTCTCCCGGTGCGCCTAAGCCGGTCGTTGTGGAAACCCCGCCGGTTGAAACAGTTTCCATTCCAGTGGAGGAATTGCCTGTTCCCAAGCCCGCTCCGGTGGCCAGTCATGAGGCAGTGAATGAATTATGTGGAGCAGGCAATTACGGCTCTGCCATGCGGATGATTGATGGCATGCTCGGCGAGAAGCCGGATGATCTGGCGGGCTGGGCCATCAAGGCGCGCATCCACGTGCAGTATCTCGCCCAGCCTGCGCAGGCAGACAACGCGCTGCGCCATGTGCTGGATGCCGCCGATATCCTGCCCGAGCATGTGGAAGCGGTGAATAAACTGGCCGAAGCCTTTGCCCGTAGCAAAGATCACTACATGAAAGCAGGCCGGCTCTGGCGCAAACTCAACGAAGCACCATCCATCCCAGTGGAAGAAAAAGAAGTCAT
This sequence comes from Verrucomicrobiia bacterium, assembly GCA_036405135.1. Lineage (NCBI taxonomy): Bacteria > Pseudomonadati > Verrucomicrobiota > Verrucomicrobiia > Verrucomicrobiia bacterium. The sequence goes on from DASWYF010000002.1 coordinate 349,119, forward strand.
TCTTTCCCGGTTGAAAACTTGGGAAGCTGCTGTGCATTAACCCGTGGTGACCGGCCACTTTTTTAAACGCCTGCGAGTTTTGTTCAGGCAACTTTTTGTTTCCGCACAGAACACCTTGTCCGCCCGCTGACCGATCTTTCTTCTTAGCTGCACGGAACGTTTCCTAAGCGCCTTAAGAGCGGCGGCTTCTGGTGAGTTGGCATGTGACATCACTTCGCGTGCGACCGAGAGATCATGGTCATTGCCCAGCAGGGCCTGCAATTTCAGCAAACGTTTCTCCAGTCGTGCTGAGTCCTTGGGCAAAGCGGGTTCAACCAAGCTCACGTGGTAGTAAAGGTCTTTGACACGTTTACGGGCATCATGAAACAGCTCATCGATCCCCGCCGCTTCCGCCAGTTGGAGAGAATGATGCGCTTTACGATACGATTTCTTCATCCCCTTGGAAACGGCCTCCCAGCCCGGGGCTGCCCAAGCTGCTTTATCCAAGTTTCTCTGAAACGTCCTCAATGCCGCCAAAGCTTCGCGTAATGTCACCGGGAGTGATTTGTGATGACGATGCTGGGGCCGTGTCTTTTGCTGCCATTGCCGCAAAGCATCTTCTACTGCAGCATGAGACAATTCCGACATCTCATCACCCAACTCCGTCAACGTGTCTCTGACCACTTTTTCATCGCGCCAGAGAGATAGGCTGAGAGCGGCTTTGCGGAGGCGTGCATTCTCCCGCCGGACAAACGCAGGACCGAGAGCTTCGCGTGAAAGCCGCAACATGGCCCGCAGAAATTTAAAGGCCAACCGAACACCATGGACCACTTGCTCTTGAGGCACCAACGATTTAACCAAGCTCTCGGCCTTCAAGACTTGCGTGGCGGTGAGGCGTTCTAACGCCACCACCGTCGATTCATCTCGTTTGAAACGAGGATATGAACGCTTTGAGGCCATCCTCATAATATACCATGGATAAGACATCCGGGTGAAAGTGCCTGTTCTTGCTGGCCGAGGTGCCTGTGCTGGCGTAGATTACGCACATGGCTGGGCCGTCACAGGGCAGGGAGGCGGGCATCACGGAATTGACACCGTCATCCGTGCCGGAATGGCTTTTCCTCGACCTGAACAGCTACTTCGCGAGCGTGGAGCAGCAGGAGAATCCGCGCCTGCGTGGCAAACCCCTGGCGGTAGTTCCAGTGCTTACTGATTCTACCTGCGCCATCGCGGCCAGTTATCAGGCAAAAGCGTTTGGGATCAAAACAGGAACGATGATCGGCGACGCAAAACAGATGTGCCCTAAACTGATCTGTGTGCTCGCGAACCATGATCTTTACGTCGAATACCACCACAAGATCGTAGAGGAGATAAATCGGCATATCGAGGTGACCATCACTGCTTCGATCGATGAAGTTGCGTGCAAATTAGAACTCGGCTTGCGTGATCCGGTGAAAGCAGTAGAGCTGGCCAAGCGCATCAAACAGGGACTGGCTAGGAACATTGGCCCAGCGATCACCTGTAACATCGGCATCGCGCCCAACCGTTATCTGGCGAAAGTGGCGAGTGATATGCAGAAGCCAGACGGCCTTGTCGTGATTGAGGCGAAAGATTTGCCGCACCGGCTTTTCGGATTGAAGTTGAACGATCTTCCGGGAGTGGGACAGAACATGGAACGCCGGTTACGTGGAGGCGGCATTCTGACGATGGAGCAGTTGCTGACGTCTTCACGCGCACGTTTGCGACAGGTCTGGGGTGGGGTGGAAGGAGAACGTTTATACTACAAATTACGCGGGGTGGATTTGCCGGATGTGCCGACGCAGCGCAGTAGCGTAGGGCACAGTCATGTGCTGGCCCCTGAGTTGCGTCCTCCGCATATGGCCGAAATGGTAGCGCACCGGTTGGTATTGAAGGTCGGCAGCCGTCTGCGGCGCATGAAATACCAAGCACAACAGATGGACGTAAGTGTGCGGATTGAGAAAGGCCCGCGGGTCTCGGAGGGCATCCGTTTTGCACCAGCCAATGACAGTTCTGCGTTGTTGAAACAATTGAACATACTGTGGGCGCGCATCCGGAATACTACCGGGACGCACCCGTTGAAGAAAGTTTCCGTGACTGTCACGCAGCTGGTTTCCCTGGAGGGATTGCAGCAGATGGAGCTTTTCGAGAAACGCCATGAGCCGGGAGAATCTCCGGTGGAGCGGCGGCAACGGTTATCGGAGGCTATCGATGTGCTGAACAAGCGGTTTGGTCGTGACACTGTGGCCTTGGGCATGCTGCCCAAATCCGCGCGTGGATTTTCCGGTACCAAGGTGGCCTTCACGCGGATACCCTCCAAGGAAGAGTTTCACGAGTAGATGTTCGTCATGGGAAGAAATAACCCATTGGTACACGCAGACTTGAGTGCAGGGAGAGGCCGTGTCACTCTGAGCCCGAGCCTATAACCTGTGCGATCAGCCGAGACAATAAGCCGGGCGGCAGTCCACTCTTTCACAAGAGGCTGGCTGCTGGGGGTCTTTTTGCTCATCGGCTTTCTGCCCGCCCTTTTTGCCCAGATAGAGGAACAACTTAAGGAAAAGCGTTACCGCATTGATGTCCTGACCACAGAGCACGGATTGCCGAGCGGTGTGGTGAATGCTGTTCTGCAGAGTTCGGAAGGTTATTTATGGTTGGGCACGGCCAATGGATTGGTACGGTTTGATGGCATTCGCATGGTGCCGATCACGGCACCAGAACTGATCAGCAGCCGCATCTCTGTGCTGTTCGAGGATGCGAATAAAACATTATGGATCGGAACGGAAGGCGGCGGTGTGGTCAGTTACAGGGATCGAGAGTTCAAAAACTTTTCCACCGCGAGCGGTCTGGCATCAGATTCCATTTCCGCCATCACGGCGGACAATCAAGGAAACGTGTGGGTGGCTACAGTGGGTGGTGCGTTGAATCGTTTTCGTTCCGGAGAGTTCACACCTTACACCGCAGGCACGGTTACGGGGACCATCGAATCACTGGCCGATGGCGGTGGTGGAAGTGTGTGGTGGTGTACGGGAACGGCCTTGGGCAGTTTTCGCGAGGGCGAGTTCGGCCAGCCACGTCTGGAAAGTGAGGATCGGCTGCGGATCGGAGGAGCCACTCCGAGCGGTTTCTGGCTGATCGAGAAACGGACTCTGCGCCGGTGGTCAAGTTATGGGCCAGCCGAGGAAGTCTGGGAACTTCCCGCAGGATTGGACCCCAGCTCAGTGTCGACTATGTTTCGGGACCAGCGTGATGGCGGCCTCTGGATCGGCACCTTCGGCATGGGCCTCTACCACTTCAAAGAATCCACGGGAACTTTTCGACGGTTTACGACGGAAAGCGGCCTTTCCCAAAATTCGATCCTCGCCATCGGGCAGGATAAGGATGGCAATCTATGGGTAGGGACCAACGGCGGCGGACTGAACCGTTTGCGGGAAAGCAGCTTTGAGGTCTATGATGCCAAGCGCGGCCTTTCTCAGGACAACGTGCTTTCAATCAGTGGCGGGAGTGATGGTTCCGTGTGGATCGGCACAGACGGTGGCGGGTTGAACCGCCTGCGGGATGGGATTGTGCAAAACTACCGGATGGCGGGTTTGCGCACCGTGTGGTCCGTGATGGAGGACAGCGCCAGTTACGTATGGGCGGGCACGCGCGAAGGTCTTTATAAATTCAACGGCATCACTTTTGCCCGTATCGGTGGCGGACCGGCGCATGTCCCCGGAAATCTGCCCAACCAGGATGTGCGTGTGGTTTATGAGGACAGGAAGCGGCGCCTGTGGGTGGGCACTTTCGGCGGTGGTCTTACCCGCATGGTGGATGGAAGAGCCAGCAAGACGTTCAATTCCAAATCCGATCCCACTGTTTTTAACAGCGATGATGTACGTGCATTGCTTGAGGACAGTGAAGGCACACTGTGGATAGGGACCGGTGGTGGCGGCCTGATCAGATTCAAGAACAGCGAATTCGTTGTTTTCCGGCGCAACGAGGTGGGCAGTGATTTTATCCGTGCGATCATGCAGGATCGCGAGGGCGTGCTTTGGATCGGCACCAATAATGGATTGACTTGCTTGCGACGAGGACGCTTTTTCCGCTTCACCACAGCGGATTTTTTGCCGGACGACGTGATCTCGCAGGTTTTTGAAGACGGCAATGGCAATCTATGGCTCGGTACCAACCGTGGTGTGGTGCGGGTGTCGCGCAACGCTCTTTTAAGGTTTGCCGATGGTCGGGTGAAGAGTTATGCGAGTGTATTGTACGACCGATCGGACGGCTTGGCGGGGCGCGAATGCAATGGCGGTTTCCAGCCGTGGGGGTATCAAGCGGATGATGGCAAATTGTGGTTTCCGTCTAGCGAAGGTGTTTCCGTGATCGATCCGTCGACAATCCGGCCCAACCCCAGACCACCTTTGGTGGTGATCGAAAATGTGGTAGCGGACGGGATTGAGGTGGAGCCGCGAAGGATCACCAACACGGTGGATTTCGAATCTCAAACGGTTTACCGCATCCCTGCGGGCACAGGCAGATTGGAGGTCCGCTATACCGGTTTGAGTTTTGTATCCCCCAGGCGCATCCGTTTTTCCTATCAGCTCAAAGGAGTGGATGCCGGATTTGTCGAGAATGAAAGCCGGCGTTCCGCAGTTTATCAGGATCCACCACATGGCAATTACAGCTTTCAGGTCATCGCCTCGAACAGTGACGGCATGCCGAACACGATAGGCAAGACGGTGGGCGTTCTTGTGATGCCGCGTTTTTATGAGACCTTGTGGTTTCAGTTCGGAATGGTGGTGATGGTCATCTTTTTCGGGTTTGCCTTCTTCCGCTATCTTTCCGTGCGCAAGCTGAGGCAACGGCTCGTAGTGTTGGAACAGCAACGCGCCTTGGATCGCGAGCGCACGCGCATCGCACAAGACATGCATGATGACCTGGGTGCGAGGGTCACACGCATCGGCCTGCTGACGGAGCTGGTCCGGCGCAAGGCTCCGCAAAATGAGGAGATGGAGAAAGTGTCTACGCGTATCGAAGAAGCCACGCGTGAAGTGGTGCATACGCTGGATGAGATCGTCTGGGCGGTGAATCCCAAGAATGACACGCTGGATAGGCTGGCAGCATTCATCGCACAGTATGCTGAGGATTACTTCGATGAGGTCACGCCGATCCGTTGTCGGTTGGACCTGCCGACCAATCTGCCACCTGTACCGCTTTCAGCAGAGATGCGACACAGCTTGTTCCTCGTGGTGAAGGAATCGCTGAACAACATAGCGAAGCACTCGGGTGCAACGGAAGTGCGCATCTCGCTAACCTATGCCCAGCCGCGGCTGGAGATATTGGTAGAAGACAATGGCAAAGGCTTCTCACTGGCAGATGCCGATCCTACCCGGAACGGTCTGGTGAACATGAAGAAGCGTATCGAGGAAGGCGGCGGCAAGCTGGAATTGCGCAGTGAGAAGGGCAAGGGAACGAGCATCCGGCTGGAGGTCAAGCTGGGTACGTAGTTTTGCAGCTTGGAGCCGGGAAGGAATCGGCATATAGTGACTGCATTCCAAATCAATTACGCATGGCCATCAAAGTATCAATCGTGGAAGACGACGAAGGCGTGAGGGAAAGTCTGGCGGCATTGATCAATGACGCCGATGGCTTTCAGTGTGTCAGTTCCCACGCCACGGCAGAGGATGCCGTCCTTCATCTGCCCGAGAAGAAACCCGACGTGGTCTTGATGGACATCAACCTCCCGAACATGTCGGGCATCGATTGCGTGCGGAAGCTCAAGGAGATAGTCCCGCAGACGCAGATCATGATGCTCACGATGTATGAGGACCCAGAGCAAATCTTCAATTCACTGGCAGCAGGTGCGAGCGGTTATCTCCTGAAGCGCACACCGCATGCGAAATTGCTGGAGGCCATCCAGGAAGTGCAGCGCGGCGCATCGCCGATGTCCGGCAAGATCGCACGAGTGGTGGTGCAGTATTTTCAGAAGAAGAACCAGCCGGCGAACGATGCCCAAGCGCTCTCCAAACGCGAACAGGAGATTCTGGATCTGCTTTCCAAAGGTTTCCGCTACAAGGAAATCGCAGATACTCTCAACATCAGTTTCGACACGGTGCGCAGTCATTTGCGGAATATCTATGACAAGCTGCACGTCAGCTCGCGCACCGAAGCGGTGGTGAAGTATCTCAGTAAATGACGGCTTCCGGGTGGCTGTAGAGGTTCATCGTCTCGCCACGCAGAAAGCCGACGAGCACTTGTCCGCTCTCGCGGGCGAAATCCACGGCGAGGCTGGAAGGGGCTGAGACGGCTGAGACGATTGGGATGCCTGCAGCGAGAGCCTTTTGCAGAATCTCGAAAGAGGCACGGCCGCTGACTTGGAGGATGTGATTTTCCAACGGCCAGATTCCGGCATCAAGAGCATGGCCGATCACTTTATCCACGGCGTTGTGACGTCCGACATCTTCGCGGCAGACAATCAAGCTCCCTTGCAGGTCGAACAACGCGGCGGCGTGCAATCCGCCGGTTTGTTCGAAGGCGGCTTGGTGTTTGCGTAATGTATGAGGGAGTTGCAGCAGGATATCTCGCTGAACCTTGGGGCGTTGGCTGATGGGAGGGAAATACTGGTGAACTTCATCGATGGACGCTTTTCCACATAGACCACAGCTGGAGGAGGCGAAGACGTGGCGGGTGAGCTTTTCCAGATCAAGGGAGACATCGGCAGCGGTGAAGACGTTCAGAACATTGCCGGTGAGGGCGGCTTCACCGCTTTGGCAATGGGCGATGTGGGTGACTTGTGCGCGCGAGTTGATGAGTCCTTCAGAGACGAGGAAACCCAAAGCGAGTTCGGTATCGTGACCCGGCGTGCGCATGGTGATGGCGATGCTCTGGCCTTGCATGCGGATCTCCAGCGGTTCCTCGCAGGCGAGCGTGTCTGGCGCTGTAGCATGGGTGCCATCCTCACGCACCTTGGTGATGGTGCGGGTACTGATGGCGCTGCGCTGGGTTTCGGTGGGTGTGGTCACGTGAGGCATAGCATAGTGATAAAGCGGGGTTTTCGCAATGCATGGTGATTGCGCATTGAGCCGGGGAGCGGGGTGGGTTACACCTTTCACAACAAGCGCGATTGATGAACAGGTATTTGGCAGAATTTACGGGCGTGTTTTTCTGGATGTTGACGCTGGGCTGCGTCTCCATCGCGCCCGGTGCTGGGACGATTCCGGCGGTAGCCATTGGCGGCGTTGTCGCGATTGTGACGGTGCTGTGCTGGAATGTTTCAGGAGCGCATCTGAACCCGGCGGTCTCGGTGATGATGTGGCGTCGAGGCCTGTTACCAGTCAAGGATCTGACGCCATATGTGGTGTTTCAATTTCTGGGTGCGGGAGCGGGAGCGGCGGTGGTGAAGGTGCTCAAGCGTGGGCAGGGAGCAGGGACGCTGCAATCGGTGTTTATGCCAACATTCTTTGCTGAACTGCTGTTCACGCTGCTCTTATGCTTTGCGTTTCTCTATTTGTTTCATAACCGCGAAAAGTTCTCGCTCATGGCTACGGGAGGATTGATTGGGGGTGTGGTGATGGTGGGGATTTTCGCGGTGGGAGCGGTTTCGGGGGCGTTGTTCAATCCGGCAACGACGGTGGGTTCTTGTCTGCTTGGGTTACTCTCGTTCAAGAACCTGTTGATTTATTGGCTGGCTCAGGCGGTGGCGGTCTTTGTAGTCGCTTATGCATGGGGCCGGATGAACCTAGCGGTTGCAACGAAATCGTGAAAACGAGAATTAAGACGATGTCGCCGGGTTGACTTATGCCAGAATGGGTTTCTATGTTTCGGGGAACGAATTGATTTGCATGTTATTCCGCGCTTCTGCCAATCCATCTAAAGTCTCGCAACGCGTCGTCGTGACGGGCGTAGGCATAGTGACGGGTTTGGGTGCTGGCGCAGCGATCAATGAGGCGGGTTTTCGGGCGGGCAAGACGGCGTTCTCACCGGTCACATTTTTTGATGTCTCCAAGCAACGCGTAATGACGGCGGCACAGGCGGAAGTTCCGGAGCAGAGTCCGAGCAAGCGAGTTTCACAGAAGCAATGGCGGCGGATGGACCGGGCTTCGCGGTTGCTGTTCATGGCAGCGGAAGAGGCGTGGGAGCAGGCGGGATGGAATGGCGGTGAGCGGTTGCCAGTCATTCTGGGGACGACCAGTGGGGGGATGAATCTAGGCGAGGCGTTTTATCGACAGGCGATCGGGACGCCGCAGAAGGCTTACGGGCAGGCAACTCGCGTGGTGCAGTATCAGGCGCAGCGACAGGTGTTGGACATCGCGGAGGCACTAGGGTTTTCTGGGCCGGTGACGTTGATCGCGAATGCGTGTGCTTCAGGCGGCAATGCGATCGGGCAGGCGTTTGAGATGATCCGCTATGGTGATGCGGAGCGTGTGTTGACGGGTGGGTATGATGGCTTGTGCCAGTTGGTATTCGCAGGATTTGATTCTTTGCAGGCGCTTTCGACAACTTCGTGCAGGCCATTCGATGCACAGCGGGATGGGTTGGCCTTGGGTGAAGGCGCGGCGGTGTTGACAATGGAATCGCTAGCCTCGGCGGAAAAACGGGGGGCGAAGATTTTGGGTGAGGTGGTGGGCTATGGTGCGGCGACGGATTCGCATCATCTCACGCAGCCGCATCCGCAAGGGGATGCCGCATTGAAGTCGATGCAAGAGGCGACGCGGATGGCTAGTATCGCGCCGGAGCAGGTGGGCTACATCAATGCGCACGGCACGGGCACGCCGATGAATGATGGCGCGGAGGCGCACGCGATCTCGCGGTGGGCAGGTGAGCACGCGGGCATGATGCGGGTGAGTTCCACGAAGGCGAGCATCGGACATCTGCTAGGTGCGGCGGGTTCGGTGGAGGCAGTGATCTGTTTGCAGGCGTTGCAGGGACAGTGGTTGCCACCTATGAGGGGAACGCAGACGGCTGATCCGGCGTGCAAATTTGAACTGGTGAGAGAGCCCGCAACGGCGAGTTATGAGTATGCGTTGAGTAATTCGTTCGGGTTTGGCGGCGCGAATGCGACACTGATTTTTCGGAGGTGGTCATGAGTATCGTAGCAGCAGGATGGGGCGCGGTATCTCCTGCCGGGTGGACGGCAGCAGATTTGATTGCGGCGATGCAACGCGGTGAGCCATTGCCGGTGGAGGAATTTGTGCGCGAAGGGACGACTAGAAAATTGCGCGCACGCAAGGTGCCGAAGCCAGCGACGCGTCCGGCCTTTCTCGCTCATGCGCGGCTGCGGCGGACGAGCCCGATCAGTTCTTTTGCGGTATCGTCGTCATTGGAGGCTTTGGGCGCAGATCGCGCTTTGGTGGAGCAGGGGACGATACGCCTGGGCGTGGTGTATTGTGTGATGTCGGGTTGCGTGAATTATTCGCGGCGGTTTTACGATGAGGTGTTACGCGATCCGACAACGGCGAGTCCGCTGGTGTTTCCGGAGACGGTGTTCAATGCGCCATCGAGTCACTTGGCTGCACTGCTGGGGGCGACGGGGATCAATTACACCATAGTGGGTGATCCGGGAATGTTCTTGCAGGGGCTTGCGCAAGGCGCCCAGTGGATCGAGCGCGGCCTAGTAGATGCGTGTGTGGTGGTGAGCGCAGAAGAGAGCGATTGGCTCACGGTGGAAGCGAGTGCCCTGTTCGAGCCGGACATCGTGGTGAGCGAAGGAGCTGGCGCGGTTTATTTGAAGAAGACGGAGAACGGAACGACGCTGGAAGCGGTGACGGATGCGTTTTCATTCAATGATCGTGCAGGCAAGATTTTGGCAGCGGCACAGATGCAGGCTGAGTTGACGCAAAGAGGCAGTACGGATTTGCTGTGTGACAGCCGTATCGGCAGTGCGCGGGAAGACCATGCAGAGACGGAGGCGTGGTCCAGTGCGGTGATGCCGCGGTCTTCGGTGAAGAAGATTTTGGGCGAATCGTTTGCGGCGGCGAGTGCTTGGCAATGTGTGCTGGCGTGTGAACGGGTGGCGAGCGGCGCAGCGAAGTCGGCACACGTGAGCGTGGTGGGGTGCAATCAACAGGCGATCGGGGCACGATGGGTGAAGGCATGAATCAACGAATCATTTTGGTGACGGGGGCGAATGGCGGCTTGGGGCGAGCCATCGCCAGGGAGTTTCTGTCGAAGGACGCGAATGCCTTTGTTTATCTCGGCGTGAATCGCCAGCGTGAACAGGCAGAAACAGTGGTGAAGGAGTTCCCTGGACGTGCTGAAGTCATTGCGCTGGATGTGACGTCTTCGACGGCTTGGAAGGAAGCGGTACAAGCTATCACCACAAAAAGCGGACGCTTGGACGTGCTGGTGAACAACGCAGGGGTGCATGAAGATGCGTTGCTCGCGACGATGACGGAGGAGGCTTGGCAGAAAGTTTTATCGACGAATCTGGATGCGGCATTTCTGGGTTGCCGCGCGGTGATCTCGACGATGATGGGGCAACGTGGAGGACGTATCGTGAATGTTTCATCATTGAGTGCGTTATTGGCACCAGCAGGCCAGGCGAATTATGCGGCGGCGAAGGCGGGGGTGGTGGCGATGAGCCAGTCGCTGGCGAAAGAAGTGGCGCGCGCGGGCATCACGGTGAACAGCGTTTGTCCGGGCTATGTCGAGACGGAGGCGCTTTCCGCAATGGATGCCGAAGCGAAGAAAGCAGCGGCGATGCGGGTTCCGATGCGACGTCTTGGGAAACCGGAAGAAGTGGCCGCAGTGGTAAGATTTTTGGCGTCACCGGAGGCAAGTTATGTGACGGGAGCTGTAGTGAAGGTTGATGGAGGAATTCTGTAGTAAAGGACGAGAGTATGGTTCGGTATGCGTTACTCTGCCAGCATCGCTTTGATCTGTTTGCGGTTGGCGGTGCCGGTAGTGCCGAGTTGATGGATGACGATGGAGGCTGCGGCGTTGGCGATCTCGAGGGATTCGCGCAGGGTGGCTCCGCCGAGCAGGGAGGTGACGAGATTAGCGGTCACAGAATCGCCTGCGCCGACGATGTCGATCTCGCCACGAACGGGGAGAGCGGGAGCGTGTTCTACTTTGCCATCGGGTGTGGCACCGACGATGCCGCACTCGGACAAGGTGACGAAGACGCGATGATTCGTTTGTTTTGAAAGGCGGATGGCTTGTTGGTGCAGTTCAGCAAGTTCAGGAACGCCTTTGCTGCCAAGAGCGCGGGAAAGCTCAGTGCCATTCATCTTGAAATCAACGGCAGGGAAATGGCTGAGGCCGTTACGGCTGTCAGCAAAGATGAGCAGATCGGAATTCTTCTTTGCGATCTGGCCGATGGCTTTCAGCACTTCGTTCGTGAGAACGCCAGTGCCGGGGATGTCCACTTGATCCAAGAGGATGAGAGCGTCCACCTCTGATGCGATCTTTTGCAGGTTTTCGATGACGCGATTGCTGGTGGCTTTGGAGGTTTTCGTCCAGTTCTTGAAATCCAATCGGTTCAGTTCACGCGGACCAACGGAAGCTTTCTCATTCGCGGACAGGGGATTGCTCGATGGTTGGCCGTTTGTCTTCGGTGGCTTGCTGCTTTCTTTGACGACGATGGGCTTGGTGTATGTGAAAGTACGGCGGTCATCGGTCTGGAAAAAAGCTTCGAGGTTTACGCCTTTCGTTTGGCGCAAGGCGCGGGCGAGTTCGAAGCCTTCACCGTCATCACCAGCGAAACCGACCGGGACAATTTCACCAACGCCGAGGGCGACGAGGTTGTTGAGGATGGTGCCGCTGCCGCCGGGTTGTGAGCGCACGTTCATCACGTTGTGCACGGGCAGGCCGGTCTCGATGGAAATCTCTTCGTTGCTGAGATCGATCTCCAGATAGCGGTCGAGGCAGAAGTCGCCGACGATGGCGATGCGCTGCTTTGGGAACTGCGAACTGACCTGCTGATAGCGTTTCGGGGTCATGGCTTGAGATGGTGGTGCAGATGATGGATGAAGGCCGCGTTATCGCAACAGAGATAGTGCATCGCGCCCCCCATGCGTGCGTAGCTCTTGCAGAATCGCAGATAGTAAGCGGGATTGGATTTGGGCGGTTCGCCTTTGGTCCAATCCCAACTGCCGCCTTCCTGTAAATCCACGACGTAGATGGAATGATTTTTTACAATCGGACGGCCATCTTGCAGGCGGAGATTGTTCACGCAACTGATGCTCTTCTCGAAGACTTGCGGACCCATGATGGCAGAGCCGACGGAGAGGACGACCCCACCATCGAGTTGCTCGACGGAGCCGGAGATGAGTTTGAAATCCAGTTCAGCACCACGACCGACGACGGAGCCGCTGAAGATCGGATGATTCGTGATGATATCGTAGCCGATGCCGGGATGAACGGTCATGGGCACACGATGCTTCCAGGCGGAGGCGAGGATGGAGGCTTGCTTCCATGCATGTTTGATCTCGATGCGACCGCCGGTGAGGTTGAACTTCTGCATCGCCCGCAGGAGATCGGCACGAGCGGCGGTTAGCGGATGCGCGGGCATTGCACGGATCTGTGCTTCGAGTTCTGCGGGCGAGGGCAGCGTGGTGCCATCTTCGTGGATGTAACGCGCGAGGCTGTTGCCGTAGCCGAGGCCGTCGAGGGCGCCGCTCATCAGGGCGAGATGGATGTTGCGGCTGGTTTCATCCCATGTGCCGAAGTTTCCTTCGGCAACGCCTTCACGGACACTCTCGGTGGAGCGGCCCAGCCAGGAGTATTCCCAATCGTGAATGGTGCCTGCGCCGTTGGTGGCGATGTGGGTGAGCCAGCCGGCGCCCATCAATTTTTCGAGAATTTGCGCGGCACCATTGCGGAGCAGATGCGCGCCGTAAATGAGCATGACGGATTTGCCGTTCTCTCGAGCGCGTTTGATATCGGCAGCGCAGCGTTTGATGAGCTCGAGATTGAAGCCGGAAGCGGGAGCGGCCTGGCTCTCGGGCGAGAGAAGAATCTCTTCGACGCTAGTGAGGCTCTTGCGGGTGGCGAGCGGAAAAACACGGACGCGTTCGAGGTCCAGCGGGCTGACATTGACGGGAATCATCTGGACGAGAGGATGGAGGGTTTTCTGAAATTTGTCAGCATCATCTGAAAAGAAATGACCAATGACGAAATCCGAATATCGAAGGAATGTGCAATGACCTAATGACTAAGCTTTGAAGAGGAGGTCGAGCAGTTTTGCTGCGTGGCGGTAGTCGGGGATGATGACTTGGGCGCCGGCTGTCAGGAGATGGGGCTGCTTATTTTGATCGAGATGGCCGCTGCCGTTGGCGGTTTCGTCACTGGCGAGGCCGATGGCGAGGCCGCCGAGACGGCGGGTGTCCATGATCTCAACGGCCCCATCGCCGAAGCACATGAGCTGGCCGGGGGAGAGTTTGTAATCGCTGACGATTTGTTCGAACACAGCACGCTTGGTGAAGCCGGGCTTCAGGTTTTGCGGGCCGTAGATGCGGTCATCGAGGAATTCGCGGATACCGAGTGCATCGGATTCAATGAGCAAGTCAGCATGGGCGGTGCCGCTGAGGAGGTGGATGACGATGCCGCGCTCGCGAATGAGCGTGAGGATGGTGCGGGCTTCGTGGACGAGGTAGTGATCTTGCGGCTTTGAGCGATTACTGATGTGTCCGAGGCGTTCGGTGATCTTGGAACGGAGACGGCGTTGGAAATCGAGATTGTAGTTATCCGGTGTATCGGACTGGCCGCCTTGCTGGGTGACGCGTTCGGCCAGCAGTTGCATCTGATAGATGGTCGGCTTGCCGTTCAGTGCGAGGATGTCGTGAAGGAGTTCTTCCTTCTGGGCGGACGTAGTATTGGCACCTTGAGGGAGATGATCCAGAAATTGGCCGAGCATGATCTCGGCCCAGCCGCCACGGACGAGGGATAGCGTGCCATCGAAATCGAAGACGGCATGGCGGATATCCGGGAACGGTTTGAAGTCTTCGGCGATGTGGATCTGCCAGTCAGCGGGCAAGGTGCGGGGAGTGCTCATTGGGGCGGTGCCGGGGGCAGCAGCAATTCCATGCCTTCAGGGCCAGGAACGGCAAAGAGACTGTCGAACCAGTCCTTGCCGCCGACCATCCAGATGATCGCAGCCAGGGCAATGTAGGGGCCGTAGGGCAGGCGGCTGGACCAGTCTTTGCGTCCACTGAGGATGAGGCTGACACCGACGAAGGAGCCTATGACGGCACTGACCATGAGGGAGAAGATGGTCGCCTGCCAACCGAGGAAAGCACCTATTGCGGCCATGAATTTGACATCGCCGAAGCCCATGGCTTCGCGCGGAAGCACGGCTTTGTCCGCGATGACTTCCATATGCTTCACTTGGGAGGGATCGAACTCTTCCTTGCCGATGATCAAGAGTTTGGGAGAGAGGCGCAGGGTGACGTTGCTGTAGCAGCGGTCGATGAGTTCGACGTGTTTGGCTTCGAGCACAATGGTATCGCTCTCGCTGTAGAAGATGTCCTCGAAGGGGCGTTCTTCATCGGGTAGGTGCAGATGCGTTTCGGTGAAGATAAGTTTGGAAGATTCGGGGAAGGCCAGTTTCTCGCGACCGAAGAGGAGTTTGCCGAATTTCAAGATGGCAAAGACAACCCCAGCACCGACACCCAGCCCTAGCATGCTGCGGAAGAGGGATTCAGGACGGCTGGCGGCTTGATGCATCTCGGGGACGAGGATGGAGGCTACCAGACCTGCGCCCATGCCGCCGAAGGTGATCTCATCCGGGATGATAAAGTGCTCGAAGTCAATAAAGGTCGCGACGATGAAACCGGCGAGCAGCAAGCAATAGGCGATGGCAACGCCTGCGGAGGCAGGGCCGAAACGCAGCCAGGTGAATAGGAACACGAGGCCGGTGAGCAATTCCACGAAGAAGTAGCGGCTGGATATGGGAGCTTTGCAGTTCGCACATTTGCCGCCGAGGTAGAGCCAGGTGACGAGCGGTATGTTCAGCAACGCGGGGATGGCGTGTTTGCAGTGCGGGCAGTGGGAACGCGGATGCACGATGCTCATGCCGAGGGGCATGCGGTAGATGCAGACGTTCAGGAAGCTGCCGATCATGCTGCCCATCACAAAGGCCACCACGGACCAGAAATGAAATGGGACTGCGCTCCAGACTTCAGGGTCTAACATGTGTCAGTGAGTTAAAAGCGTATATCAATGGGCAGCGCCGTAAACGTGGGCCAGCAAGGCTGCCCGCATGGGTTCGATGGGCGCGGTTTTACCGGTCCAGATCTCCAGCGCTTTTGCACCTTGATAGAGGAGCATGCCGACGCCATTGGCCGTGCGGCATCCGGCCGCTTTGGCGGCCTGCAAAAAGGACGTCTCTGCCGGTCGATAAATCATGTCATAAGCATAGCGGGCCCGGTTCAAGGGGAACAGAGCCAAATCAATGGGCAGGGCATCAGCGGTTTTCAGGCCCAAAGATGTGGCGTTGAGGACGAGGTCCACATTGCCAGATTTCGGGTAGGCGACGGAGACTTTGACATCGGGAAAACGGCGCGTGATCTCGGTGGCGACTTCTTCGGCTTTGCTTTGCGTGCGGTTCACGAGATGTAACTGGCCGACTCCTTCATCGGCGAGCTTGAGTGCGGCAGTGCGACCAGCACCGCCAGCGCCGAGGAGCAGGATGTTCGCGCCTTTGAGTTCAATGCCGAGGTCTTCGCGCAGGGAGCGGGTGATGGCGTCGGCGTCGGTGTTGTAGCCGCGCGTGCGGACGGTTTTGACATCGGCAGGAGAGACTTGGGCGAGCGGAAGCCATTGGCCGTTCACTTGGGTTTCAAAGCGGACTGTATTCACAGCACCCCAAGTAGCAGCCGAGGCATCGAGTTCATCCACGATGTCGAGGGCGAGAATCTTGTGAGGGACGGTGAGATTCAGGCCGATGTATTTCATCGCTGCGGCGCCAGTGATGGCTTCGCGCAGGGAATCGGGATGGACATCGAAAGCGAGGTAGCGCCAGTTCAGACCCAAGGCAGAGATGCCAGCATTCTGCATCGCGGGTGAAGCTGAATGGGCAATAGGGTGCCCATACACGGCGCAATAGCGCGTGGTGGCGTCAATACTTGACTGGATTCCAGCGGCGGACACGGGCGGAGGATAGGACGTGGAGGGGGAGTTTCAAGTGTTCAATGGATTTAACCACGAAGACACGAAGTGTACGGAGAGCAGGGGATTTGAAAGGAGAGAGCGGAGGAGACGGAGTTTTGAGAGAAGGGAGACGAAGAATAAAGGGATGCTTCAGCTACATGATGAAGGCTTTGAGATAAGGACTTCGTGGAGGGTGCGGAGGATGGTTTCGACGGTGTAAGGTTTGGCCAGGAAATGGTTCACTCCGGCGGCTGTGGCGCGGCCAATGCTGGTTTGTTCATACAAGCCGCTGCAGGCGATGATGGGAAGATGGGGGGCCATTTTCCGTATGGCGGCGATCATGGTGGCGCCGTCCATCACGGGCATCATCATGTCGGTGATGATGACGCTGATGCGGTGCTTCTCTTTTTCATATAAGGCCAGTGCGGTGGCGCCGTTCTCGGCCAGGATCACCTGATAGCCAAAGGTGGTAAGCATGTTTTTCAGTACGGAGCGCACGGAGCTTTCATCATCTACGATCAGGACGAATTCACCGTTTCCACAGGGGACGTTGGAGGGGCGGAGGGGCAGATCTGGTTCAAGGGAAAGATTGCTACTGGGGAGGTAGACGTAAAAGGTGGTGCCTTGGTCGGGCTGGCTCTCCACCTGTATGAAGCCGCCGTGGCTGCGGACGATGGCCATGGCCGTGGAGAGTCCCAAGCCTGTGCCCTTACCGATCTCTTTGGTGGTGAAAAAGGGCTCGAATATTTTTCCGAGGATATCCGTTGGGATGCCGCTACCTGTGTCCTCTACGATGAAACGGACATAATTGCCGGGGAGGGCGTTCTCCATCTGTCCGGCCATGGCATCACTTACATCTATATTCTCGGCCAGGATGCTCAAGGTGCCTCCTTCGGCCATGGCATCCCGGGCGTTAACGCAAAGATTCAGGAGTACTTGGTGCAGTTGGGTGGGGTCGCCTGAAACCATCCAGAGATCGTCGGAACGGTGGGTTTTTATGGTGATGGAGCGGGGGAAGGTCTCCTTCATGATCTTCACAATGTCCCGGATCAAATGTGAAGGATTGGTGGTGACGCGGCGACCGCCTACGCCACGGGCGAAGGAAAGCACCTGTCGGACCAGGTCTGCACCACGGTGTGCGCTGGTTTCCATCTGGCTGAGCAATTCCAACTCCTCGGTGCTGCGCGAGGAGAGTTTTAACAAGTCGATGGACATGATGATGGGCGCGAGAACATTGTTGAGATCATGGGCGATGCCGCCGGCGAGGGTGCCGATGCTTTCCATGCGTTGAGCGCGGAGGAACTGGGCTTCGAGCCGTTTTTTCTCGGTGATGTCCGTATTGATGGAGAGAACGGACTTGGGGTTGCCCCGTTGGTCTCGGAGGAGTGTCCAACGGCCTTCAATGGCGATTTCGCGGCCTGTATTGGTGATGTGTTGCTGTTCGCCGGCCCACTCGCCTTTGGTCAGCAGTTCCTGCATGGAATCCAGGTACGGAGATTCTTCGCGGTAGAAAAGGTCCAGCACGCGTTTGCCGGTGGCTTCCTCCCGGGTCCAGCCATAGACTCGGGTGGCGCCTTGGTTCCAGAAGGTGATGATGCCGAGCAGGTCGCGTACGATGATGGCATCTTGGGCGCGGTCCAGCAGGGCCGCCTGCTCGGCGAGCATGGCCTGCGAATGCTGGATATCGGTGATGTCGGTGATGAATCCTTCGAGAAATTCCAGTTTGCCATCCGGGGAGCGGATGCCTATGCCTCGTTCCCAGACGGTCCGGATCATGCTGTCAGCCTTGGTGATGCGATAGGCGAGTTCAAACTGGCGGCCTTGTTCCAAGGCGGCATAGATGGTGTCACGCACCATCTGGCGGTCCTCAGGATGGGTCAGTTCTTCGTAGCTGATGCGGCGGTTGTTGACGATGTCCTCCGGTTTGTAGCCGGTCAGAGGCAGGCAGCCCTGGCTGACGAATTCCATTGTCCAGTATTCATCTATCCGGCAGCGATAAGCCATGCCGACGAGGTTTCCGAGCAGTGTTTCAAGGACTCGTTGGTTCTCGCGTATGCGCTCTTCGGCTGTTTTGCGCACATGAATGTCGAGATGGCTGCCGGTCATGCGGAGTGGTTTTCCATCAGCAGACCATTCGACCACCCGACCGCGGGTGTGGACCCATTTCCAGGTGCCGTTTTTGTGCAGAAGGCGGAACTCCACATCGTAACGGTCGGTGCGGCCGGAAAAATGTTCGGCGATGGCTTTCTCGGTAGCGGGGGAATCTTCCGGGTGAAGGAGTTTGCGCCAGGTTTCTACGGTGTTGGGCAGATCGTCCTGGCTGTAGCCGAGCGCGGTAAGCCATCGTTCGCCGATGGAGACGGTGCCGCTGGGGATGTCCCAGTCCCAGAGGCTCAAGTCGGTGCCACGCAAGGCGAGTTCCAGCCGTTCTTCGATGAGTTTGCGTGCGCTGATGTCACGGACGGTGACGAGTACGCGTTGCTGTGCGCCAATCCGGGCATAGCGGAGGTTGACTTCCACCCAGAAGAGGCGGCTGTTGCGATCGCGCGCCCGCCATTCGAAGAGTTGAGGGCCGTCATTTTCTGCCCGGCGTATCCAGTCCAACGCATCCTGCTGGCTGTATGGGCGAGTGCCTGCGCTGAGGTCGCCGATGGTGAACCGTAATAATTCCTGCTTGGTCCAGCCGTACATTTCCACGGCGCGCTGGTTGGCATCCACGATGGCGCCGGTCTGGTGATCGTGTACGAAAATGGCGTCATTCAGGAAGTCAAACGTGGTTTGAAGACGGTCTTCGCTTTGCTGCAACGCGGTAAGGGCGTTTTGCAGGCGTTGCTGGTTGATGGTGTGGCTGACAACGACGGAGGCGAGGTGGGAGGCGGCATCGACGATGGCGATCTCGTGCGGATAGGGGGCGCGCTTTTCGCGGTAGTAGATTCCAAAGGCGCCCAGACTGGTGCCGTCTTCGGCGAAGAACGGTGTAGACCAGCAGGCTTGAAAACCGAAGGGAAGGATGTAGTGGCGGTAATCGGCCCAGAGGGGGTCGGTGGCGATATCGGTGACGACCGTCCTCTGGCGTTTGTGCAGCGCAGCTCCACATGATCCTACATCCGGACCGGATGGGAGGCCGTTGATGGAGGCGGTGTATGTTTCCGGCAAATGCGGGGCAGCACCATGAACAAAACAGTTGGTTGCCCGGTTCAACAAGAGGATGGATCCGATAGCACCGGGCATGACGTCCTCGATCAGCATGATGAGGCGGGTCAATATCTCGCTCTGGGGCCGGCCATGGGCAAGCATTTCCAAGATGGTGACTTGTTGGCCGGCGAATTCGTATACAATCTCCTGGAAGATGCTGCGGATGTTCAGCAGGTGAAGGCCGTTTCCTTGATAGGAAGCGCGCAATTCCACGGGGGTGAATTGTCCCGGTCCGCAAAGCAACTGGGCACGGAGAACGAGTTTTTCAGTCTGGGTTTGGGCGAGCCATGCGGCCAGTCGCAGTTCTTTGCCAGGGGAGCGAAGGTAAGCGGCCAGATCGCCGTTACGGATGTCAGCGATGCCGAAGAGTTCATGGATCTGGCCCTCTGCGTGCTGGATGCGACCGGTGGCATCCACATGAAGCACGCAGGTGAGCTGAGGAGGAGGTTGCCAGGCGGTGAGTAGCTGCGTGGCATTGTCTTGGCTGGTGGTGCTCACTCGGTGATTTATCCGTATGACCGGCTGAGGTTGGATGACGTCAACTGTGGAAAGCATACAAGAAGCGGGGAAAAGGTAAAGCTGGTAAGGGAGTTGGCAGTTTTCAGGCGATCGCATGGGGGAGGGCTGACATTTTGTATGGTCGGAATGGACTGCCGGGGTAAATAGCCTATAGTCTGGGGAGAATGGGATCTGGCGAGTGTAAGGCAGGTGAGAATTCTTGCGGCAACTCCGGTGTGACAAACCGGAATGGTGCCAGTGTTTCTGCTCGTCTGGTTGATTGGATCGTGCGGTTCACGGATGGATTCATCCCGATCGGCTGCCGGGCGGATGCGGAATTGTTCCGGAGGTCAAGGCTGACGATCCGGTTTTCTTTTTTGGGGGCGGTTTCGGGGGCGCTTTATGCGGGGTTCTTCACGCTGGTGGAGCATTATTTCGGGGTGGCGATCATCGTGCTGTGCAGTCTTGTCTTCGCGGCTGTGCCGTTTGTCTTGAAACGGTCGGCGGCGTTGGATGTCTGCGGAAATCTTTTGTCCGGGGTGATGGTGATGGGATTTGCGGGGTTGTGCGGTGTGGAGGGCGGCATGCACGGGCATGCGCTGGCGTGGCTGGCGTGCATTCCTTTGTGCGCTTTGCTCTTGGTGGGAAAGTATGCGGCGAGCATCTGGGTGATCGTGAGTTTCATGGCTAGCGCCGGTATGATCGCACTGGGGTTGGCGGGGGTCACGTTGCCGAAGACTTACCCGCCGGAATGGGATGGGTTGATAACGGCGTTCGGTTATCTTGGACTTATCCCGTTCATGTTCCTGATGGGGATGAGTTTTGAGACGAGCCGTGAAGCTGCCTTTGACAAGATGCAACAGGCGGTGAAGGAGTTGGAAAAATCAAACGAGGAACTGATGCATCTGAACAGGGAGAAGAGCGAGTTCATGGGCATCGCGGCGCATGACTTGAAGAATCCACTGATGATCATCATCGGAAACGCGGAATTGATCGGACGGGCAAGAAATCCAGGTATGATGGCGCAGTTGGTGGATAATATCCGTGTCTCGGGAACACGGATGCACGAACTGATCAAGAACTTGCTGGATGCCAATGCGATCGAGGAGGGAAAATTCCGCCTGGATATCGGACGCTGCAATCTGTGCGAAGTCGTGGAGAATTCGAAGGTGAACAATGCCTTTGCGGCCACGAGAAAGGAGATCGAGCTTCAGTTGACGGGAGCAGGAGGCGAGGTGTGGGTGAGGGCGGATGATGAGGCGATGCTTCAGGTGATGGACAATCTGGTGTCCAATGCGGTGAAGTATTCGATGCCCAACAGCATTGTAGACGTGAGGGTGGAGGTGATGGGCTCCCGGGCGGTGGTGGCCGTGAAGGATGAGGGGCCGGGATTGAGCGAGGAAGATCAGAAGAAGTTGTTCCAGAAATTCACACGTCTGACTGCCAAGCCGACGGGAGGGGAATCCTCCAACGGATTGGGGCTGTCCATCGTGAAGCGGTTGGTAGAGGCCATGCGAGGCCGGGTGGAATGCCAAAGCGTGCTGGGGCAGGGGGCGACGTTTTTGGTGAGCCTGCCGTTGTGGATTGAAGAGGAGGGCCGCAAGTCCGGGGACACGGGAAAAATGGCCAGGGAAGCGGGAAAAGAAATGTTGCGATAGTTGTTGCTATTAAGGGGAATAGGGTCCAAGTTCCGGCTGTCTGATAGATCAGCTAGTCCCTTTCACGGCATGGTAAATCCTCAGGTGAACTTGGTTCAGTGATGATTTTGAGACCCGGTGGTTCGGGAACAGTCAGAAAGTTACGGTTAGTCTAGGACAGTATAATCATCACATGAGCACTAAGTTGTTTGTCGGTAATCTTTCCTTCAACACTTTGGAAAACGACCTGCAGGACGCATTTGCGGCCCACGGCACGGTCATCGAAGCGACCATTATGACGGACCGCATGACGGGCCGTCCGCGTGGTTTCGGTTTCGTCACCATGGGTTCCCCTGAGGAAGCCGAAAAAGCCGTCCAAGCCCTGAACGGTCAGCCGCTCGACGGTCGTAACCTCACGGTTAACGTGGCCCGTCCGCGCGAAGAGCGTCCGGCTGGCGGCGGTGGCGGTCGTGGCTTCGGTGGCGGTGGCGGCAATCGTGGCGGTGGCTACGGTGGTGGCGAGCGCCGTGGCGGTGGCGGTCGTGACCGTTACTAATCCTTGGCCGTTAGCAACGGCAGTTTCCCTGGCGGGGTTCGGGTTGAACCGAACCCCGCTTTTTCTTTTTTATGGCTGCGCTTCCCATGGTCTGTGGCGTTGCTGTCGAACACAGACCCTATCTCAGTACACGAAAGTGAATCTAAAGCATGAACAGCAAAGAGCAGCATATCGAAGTAGAAGGCAGCATCACCAACGTTTTGGCGGGAACGATGTTCAAGGTGGAACTCGACAACAAGCATATGGTGCTGGCCACCATTTGTGGCAAGATGCGCAAGCGGTGGGTCCGTCTTACGGTGGGTGACCGGGTCCGCATGGAGATGTCTCCCTATGATTTGAGCAAGGGCCGCATCACTTGGCGTTTGCGGTGAGTGTGCGCTTTCTTTGACTCGGGTAGAGCGGGGACTTGTCCGGTGAGCTGAATCCCGGCATATTTGCTGGAAAGCATGATGCGCCGGACTTTGTTGTCGTTGTTGCTACTGATGCTGCCAATGGCTGTTTTAGGACAGACAGAGGCGGTGACCTATCAGGACTTTGACCGGCCGCCTCATGATTACTGGAACAAGCCGCTGAAGGACCGGTTCACTCGGTTAAAGCAGGATTTGGAAACAGGGCGTCTGCCGCTGGACCGCAGCAGTGAGAAGGCTTTTCTGCAAAGCCTGTTGAAGGCGCTGCACGTGCCGGCCTCTTCCCAGATGCTGCTCTTCTCCACGACAAGCCTGCAGCTCGGACTGATCAATCCGGGCAATCCGCGGGCAATCTATTTCAGCGAGGACATCTATCTGGGTTACATCCCGGGCGGAAAGATCGAGGTGATCTCACTGGATCCCGAGCTGGGCGGCATCTTTTACATCTTCAACGTTCCGCGTGATCAACAGCCGATCAAGGTGGAGCGGGCCACCCGGTGTATGAATTGCCACGCAGACGAGGAGACACGCCAGGTGCCGGGGCTGGTGGTCAAATCAGTGGTGCCGGGGCCGGGCGGTGGAAGTCTCACGGCTTATCGCATCGCGCAGAACGGGCACCAGATCCCGTTCAGTGAACGTTTCGGTGGCTGGTATGTGACGGGCCAGAATGGTTTCACGAATCATTGGGGCAATGTAACCGGACGTCTCTCGCCGCAAGGTCTGGCGACATTTCCGGTCGAGCCGGGCAAGAGTTTCAACTACGACAAGTATTTGATCGCAAGCAGCGACATCCTGCCGCAGTTGCTGCACGAGCATCAGGCGGGTTTTGTGAATCGCGTGCTGGAGGCGAATTACCGCGCGCGCACGGGCCTTTTTTTGGGGAATGGAAAGTTATCCGAGGATGCCGTGAAGGAGCTGGACGCTCAGGCGAACGAGGTTGTGCGCTATATGCTCTTCGCGGATGAGGCGGCACTGCCAGCAGGGGGGATCGCTGGTGAGGCTGATTTCAAAAAGGATTTCGGTAATCAAGCCAGGAAAGCCGGCGGCATTTCGCTGCGGGATTTTGATCTGAATTCACGACTGTTCAAATACCGGTGCAGCTACATGATCTACAGCCCGGTGTTCCAAGGGTTGGTGCCTGAGATGAAGCAGCGCATCTATCAGCGATTGGAGAAGGCATTGAGCCCAGGAGCGGGGGATAAAGATTATGCCTACCTTCCCGATGCGGAGAAGCAGGCCATCCGTCAGATATTGAAACAGACCGTGAGCGATCTTTCCCGCTCGTGGTGAAAACAAAACGCCCGCACCGTGAAGTGCGGGCGTTCTTGAGAATCAATTAAGATTACTTGGCGGCGTTGGTTTTTTCACCAGCCTTGTTCCAGCCGGAGATGCCGGCGGAGAGATGCTTCACGTTCTTGTAGCCGAGCTTCTCAGCTTCCGTGGCAGCTGCCTTGTAGGCATTGCACTTGGGGCCACCGCAGTAAGCGACGATCAAAGCGTTCTTGTCCTTCGGCAGGGCAGAGGCCAGTTCACCTTTCTTGGCCGAATAGTCGATCGCGCCCGGGATGTGACCCTTCTTGTAGGAGTCAGCACCATTCACGTCGATGACCGTGACTTGCTTGGCTTCGATTTTAGATTTCAGCTCTGTGATGCTGATGTCTTGGAATTCACCGGCATAGGCGCTAACGGCGAACACTGCGGCAGCGGCGAGGGCGAGGATCTTCTTCATGCTTGGTTCTTTTGGTTTTTGTTTGTTTGTCTGCCTCGCGAGGAGGCAATTCCGGAAATCACCACTCATCTGGCACTCCGGCAGGCTCTTCAGCCTGCAAGTGTGAAGGCTACAGACGACGGTTTATTCCCTATGGATTTGTCTATTAGATAGCTGAACTGTGCATTTTGTTCAAGTTTCGTTATTGTGAACTTTGAGCGGCTCAAATCTTTACCTTGAATTCATCATCCTGTTTGAGTGACAGGCAGAACGCAGTCATCAGTTCTGGGATTTGTTGTAAGTCCTTGAGGTTCACCATCTCAACGGGGGAGTGCATGTAACGGTTTGGCAGGCTGATCAGGGCGCTGGGGATGCCTCCACGAGTCCAGAAAATGACGTCTGTATCCGTGCCGCTGCTGGCGGAAACGGCCTCATGCTGGAGCTTGATTTTCTGTTTCGCGGCGACTTTTTCGAGGTGGGCGACTACTTCTGGATGGTTCGGTCCACCATGGGTGATGGCTGGGCCTTGACCGAGTTTAATATCGCCATGGGTGATCTGGCTGACGGTTGGGTAATCCGTCGCATGTGTCACATCCACTACGATGGCCACATCCGGCTTTAGTGTGTAAGCGATCTGACGCGCTCCTAGCAGACCGATCTCCTCCATGATGTTCGAGACGGCGAGCACCTCGCATTTCAACTTGTTCCGTGAGCCGTGAAGCATGCGCATCGTTTCCGCCACGGCAAAGGTGCCGATGCGGTTATCGAACGCACGGGCGATGGCGAGATCATTGCGCAACAGTTCGAACTCATCGTTCAACGTGATGGCATCACCGATCTGGACCAGCTTTTCCGCCGCCTTCTTGCTATCCACACCGATGTCGATGAACAGGTCATCAATCTTCGGCATCTTACGTTCGCCGTCCGACTTGGTGAGGTGTGGGGCGACATTGCCGACGACGCCTTTTACCGGGCCGTTCTTGGAATGGATCGTCAGGCGTTGTGCCTTGGTGATGGCCGGGTCCACGCCGCCGATACGTCGCACGTAAATGAAACCGTCTTTGCTGATGAAGTTCACCACCATGCCGATCTCATCTGCATGCGCGGCGAGCATGACGCGCGGACCGCCACCGCGATTCAGCACGGCCACACAATTGCCATAAGCGTCGGAGAAGGTTTCATCTGCGAACTCTTTCACATAATTGAGCCAGACGCGTTGTCCACGGGCTTCATGGCCGGATGGGCTGGGAGTGTTGACCAACGTTTTTAGAAATTCCAATGAGGCTTCACGCATGCAGGGAATTTGCGTGGTTTCCGACCAGTGAGGCAATGAAGAAATAGAAGGCTGAGACTGCTTACGCCAATGTCCCATCCAGCGTATCCCGCACCAGGCGCGCCAGTTTGTGCGGCTGATACGGTTTTTGCAGGAACGCGATATCTGGACGCAACGGCGCATCCTTACTGAACACATTCGCACTGTAGCCGCTCGTATAGATCACCTTGAGTGCGGGTTCCTCAGCGAGAAGTCTTTCGGCCAGGTCATGGCCGGTCATGCCTTCGGGCATCATCATGTCCGTCAGCAGCAGTTTGATTTTGTAGCGATGCTGTTTCCACACTTCCAACGCTGCTGGTCCATGTTCCGCTTCAAACACTGTGTAACCGTAATGCTCGAGAATGCTGCGAACGAGGAAGCGTACGGCGTTTTCATCTTCAACTAGCAAGATGGTTTCTGTGCCGCCGACTGCAGTGCGTTGCAGGAAATCGGTGTCACTACCTGCGGCGGGTTTGACACTGGTGGGCAGGTAAATGTCAAACGTGGTGCCTTCATTCACCACGCTGTTCACGCGTATCCAACCTTGATGCTGTTGCACGATGCCATAAACGGTCGCCAAACCGAGGCCTGTGCCGGTGCCCACGTCTTTCGTCGTGAAGAACGGTTCGAAAACACGAGGCAAATTCTCGACCGGAATTCCGCATCCTGTATCGGTCACGCTGATGCGGACATGAAGCCCTTTCTTCGCATCCGGGTTTGTGCGAAGGTAGTTTTCGTCCAGTTCTTCTGTGGTTGTGCGAACGGTGAGTCGTCCGCCTTTGGGCATGGCATCGCGCGAATTGACCGTGAGATTTACCAACACCTGTTCGAGCATGCCGCCGTCCGCATTCACAAACGGCATCTGGTTTTTTAGATCTAGATCCAGCTTGATGTTTTCGCCCAGCAAACGATGCAGCATGCGCGTGAGATTCGTGATGACATCGTTCACGTCCAAATTCTTCAACTGCATCACCTGCTTGCGACTAAAGGTGAGCAACTGGCGTGTCAGCTTGGCGGCGCGTTCGGCTGCTTGATCGATTTCTTTGGCGGTATCGATCGTGTGCTGGGGCAATCGGCGGTCGATCAACAGCATGGAGGCGTGACCTTGGATGACCGTGAGCAGGTTGTTGAAATCGTGTGCCATGCCGCCTGCGAGCTGGCCGATGGATTCCATTTTTTGCGACTGACGCAATTGCGCTTCCAGCAACATGCGCTGCGAGATGTCCGCTGCGTAACAATGCACTACCTGACTAGAGTGGATGGGAAAGAATGACCACGAGATGGTGCGTTGGCCGTAGGGCACTTCGAGTCGCCAACGCGGAAGCCCCGTCTCCAGGCACTTCTTCACGATCTCCTTGGTTTGCACTGGCAAGATGTTCACTGCTTGCGGCTGACCGAGAGATTGCGCCATCTGGTTGGCCGCGTCATTGCAGTAGCTCAGTTCACCTGTAGGAGAAAATTCAAAGACGGGATTCGGATTGTAGCGGGGAAAGGCAGCCAGTTTCTGGATTGAGGTTTCGGCTTCCTTCTGTGTGGTGATGTCGCGCACCACACCGATCATCCGCAGCGCCTGGCCTTGCTCATCGCGATCTACGTCGCCTTGCTGATGCACCCAGCGCACGATGCCATCTGGGCGGATGATGCGATGGATGATGTCATAGGGGCGGCCATCGTTCATGGAGGCTTGCGCGGCGGCATTTACCGCATCGAGATCGTCGGGGTGCACGTGCTTGAAGAAAGTGGGCACGCGTCCGTCAAATTCTTCCGGCTTAAAACCAAAGATGCGGCACGCTTCATCCGACCAGATCAGGCCGCCATCAGATGATGGATCGGAGACCCAACTGCCTACCTGACCAACAGCTTGCGCTTTCTGAAGGAAATACTGGCTCTCGCGCAAGGCTTGTTCAGAACGCTTGCGCTCGGAACTGTCAGAGAACAAACCCAGCAGATGAAGCTCACCTTCGTAATCAAATGGGACAAAGCGGCAGGAGAGCCAGAGTTCCGTACCGAAGGAAGTGTGGATGAAGGCTTCGATCTGTTGTTCCTGACCTGTGGCCAGGGCTTTTTCCGCCGCTTCCAGCATGCCGTTCTTTTTCCATGATTCGAGCTGGCGGAAATTCTGGTGAGAAAGTTGCTCGACGGTTCCACCCGTCATCTCGGCGATGGCGCGATTTGCAGAGACAGCTTCGCCAGTGGACTTGTAGGTGACGATGCCGACGGGTGAGGCCTTCAGCATGGTTTCATTGAAACGCAATGCCGCTTCGGCCCGTTCGCGGTCGCTCGGGGCAGAACTGCTCTGGGCGGAAATGCCGCCAGGCAATGATGGATGAGAACTCATCAGAAGAGCAGGCCGGGGGAATTTGGCACTACCCTTGGGCCATTACAATAGGCTTCTATGTCAGAAGCTCAACACGAAAGATTTGTCTGATGTGGCACTGCAAAATCAGGATGGCCAAAAGAAGAGGGCTCTCCTATAAATCTGCGCGTTCCCGCAATCAACCCGTTCCTGCTAAGGATGAATTTGAGTTCAGGACAAACCGTGGGTGCTGGACGCTATCAGCTTGTGCGCGAGCTGGGGCGCGGAGGAATGGGTGTTGTCTGGCTCGCCAAGGATTTGCGGCTGGGTGAGGAGGTGGCACTCAAGTTTCTGCCGACCGCCATCGCCCATGATTCTACTGCGCTGGACGATATGCGCCGGGAAACACTCAAGAGCCGTCGTCTTTCGCATCCCAACATAATACGCATCTATGATCTGGATGAGACTCCGGGCGAAGCACCTTTTATCGCCATGGAGTACATCTCAGGGATTACCTTGGCGGAACTGAAGTCGCGACAGCCGCAGCGTCTGTTTTCTTGGGGAGAGATCAAACCTTTGGTCAGGCAATTGTGTGACGCCTTGGAGTATGCCCATCGCCAGAAGGTGGTGCATCGCGATCTGAAGCCCGGCAATTTCATGGTGGATGAGCAGGGCGTCTTGAAGCTGGCGGATTTTGGATTGGCGGCCACGGTGGCGGAGTCCATGACTCGTCTGAGCCGTGATCTGGGCAGCAGCGGCACACCAGTTTACATGAGTCCGCAGCAGATGCAGAGCCAGGCACCCAAGGTGGCTGACGATATTTACGCATTAGGCGCGACGCTCTATGAGTTGCTTACGAGCAAGCCGCCTTTCTACGCGGGTGATATTTACCGCCAGGTGGTGGAAGTTCCAGCGGTTCCTTTAGCGGAACGGCTTGCTGACTTGGAACTGACGAACGAGATACCCGGTGACGTGTCTGCTCTGGTCATGGCATGTCTGGCTAAAGAGCCTGCACAACGTCCGCCCAGCGCATTGGCAGTCGCGCAATGGATCGGCTTGGAAAGCCAGCCGGAAGAATTTGTGATAGCGGGAGGTTCTGCCCCAACTGATTCGGTGAATGATGATGTCTTAAATGACGATGCGGCTGCCCCGGTGAAAACTAAGAGCGGGAAAATGATCGGGGTTGTTGCTGTCGTCGTAGTTATTGTTGTCTTGCTGGCCGTAGGGTTGGTGAACCGAGATAAGGATGGAGATGCTGCGGCAGTGGCTGCTAAGTCGGCGACGGCAGAGCAACCGCCCATCACAAACACGCCAAAAGTAACGACCTCCAGTTTGGTAGCGACCAATGCCCCGGTGACTCAGACAATCTTACCCTTCCTCGGCAAGGCCAGCGCGGCCACGGAACTCGATGAGACTTTTCAATGCGCGGAAGTGGAGCCGGTTGAGAGCTTGCCCCATCGGCATGTGCGGAAGATAGCGGTGCAGCCGGATGGCAAAATTCTGATTGGCGGATTGTTTGGCAAGGTTGGCGGCAAACCGGCA
Source organism: Verrucomicrobiia bacterium (assembly GCA_036405135.1). NCBI lineage: Bacteria > Pseudomonadati > Verrucomicrobiota > Verrucomicrobiia > Verrucomicrobiia bacterium. The sequence goes on from DASWYF010000002.1 coordinate 378,335, forward strand.
AACGGACTGGCACGCCTGCTGCCCGATGGTTCGGTGGACCCGGATTTCAAATATAATCTCGGCCAAAGTCAGGTGAGCCAGATCGGTGTTTTGCCGGATGGAAAAATCATGATCGCGGGGAACCGCATCTTGGGCATCGAGAAGAACCAGCCCAAGTTGGAAGCCATCAATTATCTGGTGCGACTGCGGGCGGATGGGAGCCATGATACCACCTTCGATATCAATTTGGGCAAATACAATGGCATCAACGGAATGGTGATCGATGCCGCCGGGCGCACGGTGATCGCGGGCGGCGGCTTTGGTGGCCCTTCCGGCAATCCTCTGCCAGCCTTGCTGCGTTTGGATAGTCGGGGCCGCTATGATGCGAGCTTTAACTCAGCCGTTCCTTCGATCCGGAAGGATTTATGGATCGGCGTTTACCCACCCTTGCTCCGCAAGGACGGCCGGATCGTGAGCGGCATCTCCATGGCGCTTGAAGATAAGAGCATCCAGCATGGGTTCTTCGAAGTGAATGCCGATGGTAGCGCTGGAAAGGTGCGCAATCTGCGAGTCGCTGATGACTGGATAAACGGATTGGCAGAACAGCCGGATGGAAAACTGGTGGCCGTGGGAAATATCAAAACCGCTGGTGGCCAGCCCAATCCCGGCGTGGTGCGATTCAATCTGGATGGCTCAGTGGACCGGACTTTTTCTCCACCAGATTTTCTGGCTAAAGGAGCTTGGGCAAATGTGCATGCCCAATCTGACGGACGGATATTGCTGGCCGGTTTTGTGAAGCAAGGGGGTGATTATTATCATCTGGTGCGCCTGCTGCCGGATGGAAAGCTGGATCCTTCGCTCTCGTATTCGAAACCGTCTGATTCGGTCTGTTACGAGATCCAATTCCAGCCGGATGGGAAAGTTTTACTGGGGGGACAGTTCGGGACTTACTACGGCCAACGCACGGGACCGGTGGTGCGGCTCAAATACGATTTGCCAAAAACGACTGCAACTGGCAGATGAACTTTGCTGTTTCAGCTCTTTCCCTATTTCAACTTTTTTAACGAACGCATGGCCTGCTTACTTTCCTCTTCCTCATCAAAGGCCAGATAGGCGACAAACTTCCGTCCGATGGTGGCTGCTGAGAACCCGCGAAGATTGATGCCTGTCGTTGCAAGGGCCTGCGTCAGTTTCTGGCCCAAGCCGGCTTTGTCGATGCCTTCGACTCTGAGGGCGTGAAGGGCTTCCGTGGGCACGAAGCCCGCTTTATCGGCCGCTCTGGATTGCTTGGCACCTTTCACCGGGGCGATGAATACCACGCCATGTCCGGGCATCTCGGGGGCTCGTCGGGCGAGGATGAATTCGAGATGAGCACCGCTGCCGTTGAGCGCGGTCAATTTCTCTGCCAAGCCAGCGGGACGATCCTCGATGCTGGTGGCCCAAACCGAAGTTCTTTGAATCTTTAAGCTCATAGACTTCTCCGGGGTTTCGCTGAGTGGAACTATCGTCAATTTACGCCTGCTTGGTTGAGCCCGTCACTATTAAATTTCAGCCCGGTTTCCCTTGAATGACCAATGACGAAATTCGAATGACAAAGGAATGAACAATGACGAATGCCCAATGCAACCGGCCTTTACACCATGAGTGAGGCGCTTTAGTCTCACCGCGTCGTTACAAAGTGAACCGTAAGAGCCGTGTTTGCGGGCATGAAAGAGTTTCTGGAAATAGCACTGCAGGGGAAGGAGGCGGGAAGTTCTTATTCTTCGCTGATCGCCACGGCATTGCTGCTGGTGCTGGTCGGCTGGGCAGTGGCGAGCATCGCATTCTTCATCGTGCGCCGATTGGTGCAGGGGTTGAATGATTTCATTGTTTCCCGCTTTGGGACGCAGGGTTCAGGGGGCAGGAAACTGCAGAATACGGCGCTCAAGGTCATTCCCCGGATCGTTTACTGGTTCCTCATCGTTTTCTTCGTCGCGTTGGCCACGGAAGTGTTGGGTCTGCCGGTCTTCAGTTCGTGGCTGGCGCGGGTGATGAGTTTTCTGCCGCAGTTCCTCACTTCCGTCATCATTCTCTTTGGTGGTTTGTGGTGTGGCATTTTCCTGAGAGACATGGTCACGCGGATGGCGGCTACGGCCAAGATGCCTTATGCGGAGGTCTTAGGGCGCATTTGCCAGTTCAGCGTGGTCATCGTTTCGGTAGTCGTGGCCGTGGGACAGCTCGGCATCAATCTTTCTTTCCTTACCACCATCAGCGCGGTGTTGCTCGCGGGACCATTGCTCGCGGGTGCATTGGCCTTCGGTCTGGGAGCGCAGACGATGGTGCGGAACATCCTCGCGTGCCATTATACGCAGAAGCTTTATCGCGTGGGCAATGTCATCGAGATCGATGGCGTGCGCGGGACTATCGTGAAGATCACGGGGACATTCATCGTGATCGAGACGCATGATGGGCAGGTGGCGATACCGGCGCAGGAATTCACGGAGAAGCGTTCCATGCTGGTGAATAAAACGAACGGCAAATGAGCAGCCTTGAAGACATCGGCCAGTTGTTCGCACGGCGTCATCCGCACGATGCCGCGCGTGTGCTCGAAACGATGGAGCCTGCGAGTGCCGCTGGCTGGCTGGGGGATGTGCCGCCGGATGTCGCTGCACGCGTGGCGCGCCGGTTGTCGCCTCTGGTCGGTCGTGAAAGCCTGAAAGCGCTTCCTCCCGAAAAACGGGCGCAGATACTGGCTGAATTTCTTCCGCACCTCGGGGCTGCTGTTCTGCGTCGTCTGCCAGAAGCGGAACGCGCAAAATCGCTTCAGCAAATGTCAGCGGAGAAACGTCGCGGGCTGGAACTGATCCTGAATTATCCGGAAGGTACGGTGGGTTCGCTGATGAACCCGAGTTATCTGGCGTTGCCGGATGACTTGAGCATCGGTGAGGCGATCAAGCGCATCCAGCGCGAGACGGATGATTTTTCTTTTTACGTGTTTGTGGTGAATCGTGGTCAGGTGCTCGTTGGTGTGGTGAGCATCCGCGATCTGCTGGCGCAACCTTTGGACAAGCCTTTGTCCGCTGTGATGCGTGCGCTGAATTTCCGCCTCTCGGCTCTGACGGATTATCGCTCTGTGCTTAGTAATCCTGATTTGCGTCGTTTCAACGCCTTGCCGGTGACGAGTGAAGATGGTCACTACCTCGGCGCAGTGACGGAAGAGACATTGACGGAGCTGGCAGATGAAGAAGCGGCAGTGGGGCGTGAAACGGGCGGTTCTGCCGGGGCTGCCTTGGGCGAACTTTATCGCGTAGGTTTGTTCGGCCTGTTGCACAGCATCGAGCCGCCGCCGGAAAGAAAGACGGCCGCAGGTGATAAAACGGAGGAGGGCACATGAACCCATTATCTCCCCGTCAGGTCAGCGGTGAGTTGGTGCAGAAGTTCGTGCAGCTTTTCCCAGAGGAAGCGGCGAAGGAAGTGGAGCGGCTGAATGTCGATGAAGCATTGGATATCGTGGTCCAGCTTGAAGCATCCAGCGCGGCCGGTTTGCTGGATGCCTTGTTGCCCGAGTTTTCCTCACGAGTTCTGGATGCCTTGCCGCTGGATACGGTGACCAAATTGGTTTTGCGCATGGACCCCGTTCGCGCGGCCATGGCGATGCTGCGGTTATCCGCTGAGAAGCAGCAGCAAATATTGCAATCACTGCCGCCGATGGTCACGGAGGAGATGCGCGAATTGATGGTTTATCCGGCTGATTCCGCTGGTGGCCTGATGGACCCGCGCGTGATGAGCTTCCGTAAAACGACGCTTGCAGGTGAAGCGCTCGATGCGATTCGTGCTTCACGACAGGCGAAAATTTATGACGTCTATCTCGTGGACGATCAGGGGATCTTGAACGGGTGTACGGCGTTGCAAGACATCGCGCTCGCCGATCAGAAAACGCCTTTGGGCGAACTCGCTCGCAAAGTTCCCGGCAGCGTGCCTGCTGTGGAGCCTGCGGCAGAAGTCGTGCGTCTCTTTGAGGAGAAGAAGCTCTCCAGCGTGCCGATTGTGGACTTTGAAGGGAAGTTGCTAGGCGTGGTTCGATACGATGTGTTGCTGAGTGCGGCGCAAGAGGAAGCGGTGGAAGACCTGCAATCCATGGTGGGTGTGAGCCCGGATGAGCGTGCTTTATCTTCACCGTTCTTCGCGGTGAAGAAACGTCTGCCTTGGTTGCAAATCAACTTGGCGACGGCGTTCCTCGCAGCGGCTGTGGTGGGTTTGTTCGAGGAAACGATTGCGCAAGTGACGGCATTGGCGGTCTTGTTACCAGTGGTTGCCGGTCAGTCCGGTAACACGGGTGCGCAGGCTTTGGCGGTGGCCATTCGTGGGCTGACTTTGAAAGAGATACGTATCAGCCAATGGCTCTTGCTGGTGCGGAAGGAGAGCATCTCGGGTTTCATCAATGGCATCGCGGTGGGCATCGTCACCGGTCTGGGCGTGTGGGTGTGGAGCAAATCGTTCGGCCTGGTAATGGTCATCACGTGCGCGATGGTGATGTCCATGACCATCGCCAGCATCTCCGGTGCGTTGGTGCCGCTGATACTGAAAGCGTGCAAGCAAGATCCGGCTCAATCTTCCTCCATCATCCTGACAACGGTGACGGATGTGATGGGTTTCTTCAGCTTCCTTGGTTTGGCGAAACTCTTCATGCACCTGCTGCCGAAAGATCCGCCACCGAAACCAGAAGCGATGCTGGATATCGTGAACTGGTTTATCGGGTGAAGAAATTCCGGCCCCCCTCACCCCGGCCCTCTCCCCTCCGAGGGGCGAGGGTGCTAAGCATCAGTCGTTTTTCCCCGCTTTTCCCATATTGATGTTCACGACGGAAAACAGATCTCTAAATGAAAATTCAACCGTGCAGGCGGTTGAATGATGATGGAGTGAAGTTCAGCTCTCGTGCGTTTCCGTCCTGACTTGTCTCCATGCTATGAAGGGATGGAGAGAGCGAGCCCAAGAGCAGGGCGGCAGCAACGCTAGCTTACTTGACCGCTCCAAAGAAACGGAAGGTGTAGTAAATCACCATGACTTCCAGCGCGATAAAGAGCCCGAAGCAGACCAACTCAACCACACTCGCCTTGAATTCGTTTAATTTAGCTTTCATAGCAAGTCCTAGAGTTAGCAAAGCCCGTGCCAAGCTTGTCCTTGAAAGTGTCCTGTTGAAAAATGATAGTTCTGTAAGCGGTCTAAATACAGGCCTTTGCAGAACTTGCCAGTGTCCACCGCCAAGACAAAATCGGCTCAGGCTTGCTTAGGTTGAGCCTTTTAACGCCAAATAGAGCCATGTCTGGAACGCACCGGTGCTGGGCGGAAATCGATTTATCAGCCTTACGCGAGAACCTCGCGTGGCTCCGCCATGCGGCCGGACCGGACCAGCGGATCATCACGGTGGTGAAGGCAGATGCCTACGGTCACGGGCTGAAACAGATCGCCGCACTTTTGATGCAGAGCGGCACGGATGTCTTTGGTGTTGCGAATCTTAGCGAAGCTCGCGCCATCCGCAGTGTGGGCAAAGGATGGCCGATTTTGATGCTGGGAGCCTGCCTCCCGGATGAGGTGGATGCGGCGGTAAAAGACCAAGTGATGCCGACTATTTCTTCACTGGAAGAGGCCCAACGCTTCTCGGAAGCCGGGGCCAAGCATCGCCGCACTGTCGAGGTGCATCTGAAAGTGGACACGGGCATGGGACGGTTAGGTGCCAAGCCGGAGGAAGCTGTTGCTTTGGCCCAGCAGATCGCTCAACTGCCTCAGCTAAATTTGCGCGGAATCTTTTCTCATTACGCTTCGGCGGAGGATGACGCGAGGAGTTCGTGTCAACAGCGCGAGCGTTTTGTGTCCATCGTGAACCAAATTGGGACACTCGGGCTTAAGCCCGACTTCATCCATCTGCGAAACAGCGGTGGCGTGATCTTCGAACCGGATGCGGTGACTAATACCATTCGGCCGGGGCTTTTGGTGTATGGGGTGATTCCCACGGGCAAGCGGAAGATGCCTGCTGATCTCGCTTCAAAACTTCGCCCGGCGCTGGCGTGGAAATGTCGGGTGAGTTTTGTGAAGTCCGTGGAGAAGGGACAAAAGCTCAGTTACGGCGGAACGTTTACGGCGATGAAGCGGATGAAGGTGGCGACGATCTCTGCCGGTTATGGTGATGGTTATCTGCGCTCGGGAAGTGATCGTGCGAAGGTGCTGATCGGTGGGAAGCTTTGTCCGGTGTTGGGTCGCATCACGATGGATCAGATGCTGGTGGATGTCTCGCGGGTGAAGAATGTGGCGGCGGGTGATGAGGTGGTGTTGATCGGCAAGCAGGATGGGAAAGAGATTTCTGCAGGGCAGGTGGCGGAATGGTTGGGGACGATTCCGTGGGAGGTGCTGACGAGTATCACATATCGGGTGGGGCGGGTGTATCGTGGGGGGTATGCGTCGTGACCGGTTGCACCGGCGAGCCTATAGGGAAAACATTGAACAGCGAGAGCTTGAAAAAACGAAGGGCAGGGACTGCGGTTACGCGGACGGCACTTTAGAGAAATCCACCACAGACAGGCCGGACAAACGGGCAAACGCGGCCTGGTCAGAGTCCCCGGTCCAGAATTCATCCGCGCCAAAGTGAACGGCGGAGGCCACATGGAGCACATCCATGCCGCCGCACACAATATCCCGGCCATGACGGGCGGAAAGGAGTCCGGCTTGTTGGATTACGGCCAACCAGTTTTCCCGTGAGCCCATGAAAAATCGCTCAGCGGCCAGTAAAGCCCGCCACGCCATCTCCCCGTCCTCATCCTGACGCCTCGCATTCAAGATGTGTCGGGCTTCAAATCTCAGCCAAGGCGGATAAATGATCAACGGACGGAGGCGTTTATGCTTCCGGTTCACCTGCTCAAAGAAAATGTCCCCCGGATGGCACAGGGAAAAGATGATGGAAGTATCAGCGTAAACGTGCATACAGGTTACGCTTCTTGCGGAGGGCGATCACGGGCGATTCCTTCATTTTTTCCGACGGCTTCATGCGTGCGGCCCGTTCACGGACTTCCGCCAAAGCTTCATCGATGGTGGCCGGGCCAGCATCGTCCAAAGCGGAGAGGGCTTGCCGGACGACCTCGCTTTTCGTGACGCCCAAAGCCCGTGCGCGCGCCTTGACCTTGGATTCCAGTTCGTCATCCAGTTTTACTGAGAGCGTCGTCATACCAAAAAGGTCTTACAGCAGGTTGGGATTGTCAACGGCGGACGGTGGCCAGCATGGCGAAGTGGCTGGGGACGATCCCGTGGGAGGTGTTGACGAGTATCACGTATCGGGTGGGGCGGGTGTATCGTGGGGGGTATGCGGCGTGACCGGTTGCACCGGCGGGCCAATTATGGGGGAGCTGGTTTAACCGCAGATAGGCGCAGATGCGGAGGGGCTTCCGGCGTCGCGATGCGACGCGGGGCATTTTGCGGCGGCAATGAAACCCGTGGCTAAGGATCTTACCTCGCTAATGCGAGGGGGAGGCGCTAGAGGAGGAGTGACGCAACTCCTTTGGAGTAGAGGATTTTGAAGCGCTTACCCAGGGTAGGTCTGCTCTCAGAATCGCAGACCAACCGCTGGGCTAATTGACGCAATCCCTTTGGGATAGGGACGGGGCGCTGACGAATGGGATTGTGGTTCAGCGTTTCACGGCGCCGCTGACTGGTTTGGTGCGGGGGGAGTTGGTGTAGTCAGTGGCTTGGAGATATTTCGGATCGGCGTGGTGGAAGGGGGCTGAGGCGGTGGGGGTGGCGTCGTGTTTGGTGCCGTCCCAGGTGAGGCTGATGAAGTCTTCGAGGCCGCGGCCGGGGTTGGTGCCTTGCTTGGGGCCGGAGCCGAGGATGATGTTGCCGGTGATGGTGACGCCGGTGCTGCCGTTGGGAAAGTTGAGGGCATTTTTATCGCGGGAGTAGAGGATGTTGTTCGCGAGAATCATGCCTTCGCGGCCATTCCATGAGCTGCCGTGGAAGGCGGTGCCGGTATTGATGATGGTGTTGTGGAGGACTTGCAGATTCAGCGTTTTGCCCTGGTGATCGGTGCTGGCGAAGCCGGAGCCTTTGGCGCTGATGAGGATGTTGTTCCGCACGATGGCTTCGCCTTGCACTTGCATGGTGTGATCGGCACTGCGGCGGCAGAGGTTGCGCTCGATGATGTTCACGGGTTTCCCCGCAGTGCCATAGACGGTGATGCAGGGATATTGGGTGTCATGCACATCGTTCTCGGCGATGAGGTTGCCCCAAGAGCCTTGCTTCACTTCGATGCCGTCGCCTTGGGAGCCTTGGCAATCGTGGATGTGATTCTGGGCGATGACGCTCTCGCTCATGATGAATTGGGCGTTGTTCCCTCCAAGGTACATGCCTTCGCCATGACCGCCGCCGTGGTGGATATGATTTCGGGTGAGGTAAAGGCGATGGGTGTTCGCACTGTTCGCGCTCAGTAAGACGCCGCCGGTGTGGTGGATGTGGCATTGATCAATCCACACATTCTGGCATTGGCCTAGGCGCAGGCCGTGACTGCCGCCGGTGATCTCGACGCCGCGCAGGCAAAGGTATTGCACGGGGCCGCCCTGGCCGATGTTGACGACGTTTTGTTTCTCATCGGGGCGGGTGAAAATCACTTTGGCATCTGGGGCGGCGACGATCCAGATGGGGGCTGTCGCTGTTCCGCTGACGCGGATATCCCAGAGGCGATTGACGTTGTAGGTGCCTGCGGCGAGGACGAGCTGGTCGCCGGGTTGCAAGGCGGCGACGGCTTTGACGAGGGCTTCGCCATCGACGGTGGTGTGCTGGATGACGCGCTTGGGTGCGATGTTGGACCAGTCGGGGGCGTAGCGGATGTCGGCGGCGGGTGAGGTGACGATGCTGAAGAAAAGGAAAGTGATGAGTAGGGTGTGGAGGCGGTTCATGGCTCGGGTGAGCAGAGGGTTGCCCGCGAAACTCGCGATGCAAAGAAAAAAGGGGGAGAGGTGGGGAGGTTTTCAACCGAATGGGGTCAACCGAATGGGGAGGAGAAATGGGATTGCGGGTGGGAGGTTTTTGGGCGAGAGCGGACTGATCGTGCTTAGGCGAGTTGCTGCGGGTCGGAGCCCCGCGCTCCGTGGGGGGCGGATGTTTCTGGTTTTGAGTTTCGCGGTGGGAAAATGCGAGTTACGAGAGGGGGGATTTTTGGAAGTTCTTGGCGGTAAAACAGTTCGGATTTGGTGATAAATTTTAGCGAAAAGTGATGGCGGAATTGAGGTTTTTATGGGATTACTTTTAGTGCTGGCAGCTCGCTGCTGGTAAAGGACGGGAAAACGGTGGTTGGGCTCTTTCGGAGCATCAGGCAGCCACAGTGAAAATCCCAGAGTCATCAACATATGATGGAGCATTGTGTACGCGTGTGAAGTTGTGTGCCTGCGTTGGCGGGGAGGTGACAGTCCTTATGGAGCCATTAAGGACGAGATGAGAAGAGGGAAAGCTCTCTTAGCGTTGAGTCTGCTGTTTCAAACTTGGTGGTGCAGTTGCGAAAAGAGTTACGGCGGAGCGGCAGCTCCGCCCTACCGGGTTTGGGAGAGGATCTGTGGGTGTATCGGGTGTTGGATCGGGGCTCGTAAGCTGGAGGGGGAAAGGGACGTCGGTGGGCGTAGGATTGTATGACCCACCGGGGAATCCTTATTACTCACTGCGGAACCAGCCGGGTCACGGACAGTGCCAGAGTCTGGCCTCCCTGTGAGGAGGAGCCATAGGCCAGATACATTTGCAGGGGTCAGATGGTTTCATTGCTCTTTGACATAGTTCCGTAGCCATCCAAGGGATGGAGTTGGAAAGTTTTCAGTGTTCAGTTTTCAGCCGGTTACACCGGTGGCCAAAACGAGGACGCGTGGAAGCTGATCACCTCTCTTTCTCTTTGGAGGTCGTGGGCGTTTTGGGTTCGAGGCGTCAAGCCGCCTCGGGCGGAAAGCTGCGTCAAGCCGCAGCACTCCAAAGTCGTTGTTCGAGGACGACGAGGACGAAGGACGAGCACGATTGTTGGCGTTGGAGTGGCTGGCGAGGGTCGGATCTGGTGGGTGTGGACTGGTGGCTAGAGTGCCGCAGGACAGGATGCCATTGAGAAGAGGGAGCATCAACCGGACGAGATGGGAAGGCGACTTCGAGGGAACAATTTATAAACCGCGAAATACACGAAATACGCGAACAGGGAGCCGCTTAAAAGCGGAACTCTTCCGAGGGGGCGTGGGTGCCGACCTGAGGGGGCAGTTCTGACACATTGAAAGTCAGTTCTGCCTTCTCACGTCGACAGTTACGTTGTCACTTGGCATCTTTCTTCTTTTTCCACTCACGCAGGATTTCTACTACGGCGGGCAAAATGGAAACGATGATGATGGCGATGACTACGAGGCCGAAGTTGTTCTTCACGATCGGCATGTTGCCGAAGAAATAACCGGCGGGCAGCAAGGTGCCCATCCAGAGCAGTGCACCGGCGACGTTGAAGGACATGAATTTCGGGTAAGTCATGCTGCCGGCACCGGCCACAAAAGGGGCGAAGGTGCGGACGATGGGCACGAAGCGGGCGATGATGATCGTCTTACCACCGTAGCGTTCGTAGAAGGAATGCGTTTTTTCCAGATACTCTTTCTTGATCAGTTTGGGAAATCTTCGCGTCAGTTTTTCTCCGGAATATTTGCCGATCCAATAATTCAACGTATCGCCCAAGATGGCGGCGATGGTGAGGCTGACGAGGAGTATCCAGATGTTGAGATTATCCGGACGCGCGGCCATGGCGCCGACGGCAAAGAGGAGGGAATCGCCGGGCAAAATGGGGGTCACCACCAAGCCTGTCTCGCAGAAGATGATGAGGAACAGGATGACGTAGATCCATGGCCCGTATTGTTGGATAAGGCCGTCCAGGTGCTTATCCAGATGCAAAACGAGATCGACAAATTTTCTCAACAATTCCATGCGCTGCGCACGGTAGGCGTTGAAAGGCGTAGGGACGAGAAAAAAGTTGATGGGTTGCAGGGGGGATGAAGATAAACGTGTGCTGGCCCAAGCCTGGCGGACAATGAGGATGGAAGGAGTTGTTCAAATGGTGATGGCGAGTCGGGTAACCCTTACTGCCGGCTGGAATCCGGCAGCACATTGAAGGAGAAAAAAGTTGGTGAAAAACAGGTGTCGCGGCACAGTGCGGGGATGCAAGCGGCGGTGCTCTACGGGAAAGAAGACGTGCGGATCGAGTCAGTGGCGGAAAAGCCATTGGCGGCGGGCGAGGTGCGAATCCGCATCGGTGCCGCGCTGACGTGTGGCACGGACCTGAAGGTGTACAAGCGCGGTTACCACGCGAAGATGATCGTGCCGCCAGCGGTCTTTGGGCATGAGTTGGCGGGGACGATTGCAGAGGTTGGGGTGGAGGTGAATGGGTGGGCGATCGGAGAACGCGTGGTGGTGGCCAATTCTGCGCCTTGCGGGAAGTGTTTCTTCTGTGGGCAGAATCAGGAAAATCTTTGTGAGGACCTCATGTTCCTGAATGGAGCGTATGCGCAATCCATCGTGGTTCCGGCGCGCTTGGTGCAAAAGAATCTGCTGCGCCTAAAATCTGCGACGTCATTCACGGACGCTGCTCTCACTGAACCGCTCGCGTGTGTGGTGCAAGGGGTGGAGGATTCCAAGCTTGCGGCGGGTCAACATGTGCTTGTGCTGGGTTCGGGGCCGATTGGGTTGATGTTCGTGGCGTTGGCGAAGCATCTGGGTTGCCGAGTCACGGTGGCGGGCAGGGGTGAGCAACGATTGGCGCTGGCGAAACGGCTGGGTGCGGAGACGGTTATCGAGGTGCCGAGGGAAGGGGACATCGTGCCGGTCGTGGAGCCCAAACTCTCAAGCAAAGCGGATGTGGTGATCGAGGCCGTGGGCAAGCCGGATGTGTGGGAGGCGAGTGTGAAGCTGGTGCGTAAAGGCGGCATGGTGAATTTCTTCGGCGGTTGTCCTTCCGGCACCAGTGTGTCGCTGGATACCACGCTCATCCATTACTCGAATCTTACCTTGCTCGCGAGTTTTCATCACACACCGCGCACGATTCGTCGAGCGCTGGAGTTCATCGAGAGTGGTGTGGTGACGGCGAAGGACTTTGTGGATGGTGAATGTGCGCTGGCTGAGTTACCGCAGTTGTTCAAGTCCATGGCGGCGGGGAATCGGGCGGTGAAGACGAAGATTGCGGTGTGATTTAAGAAGGGTCGTAAATCTCATCCCATCCGGCACGGTGTGGCCATACTTTAATGTAGGCGAGTTGCGCCTCGCGATCGGGCAAATCAGGGCGTTCTGAACCAGTGAGAAAACGCTCGGTGTAAGCAGCGTCCAAGGCTTCGATGTTCACGGTTTTATCATCCATGGTGAACACGGCACGCCAAGCGCCACAGCCGATCTCGAAGATGCCGGTGCGGCGGCGCTTGATGCGGCGCGTGCGATGCGGGGTGGGATCGTGGGAGAGCAGCTCCGTCATGCGAGGACGGAAATCGATGTTCCAATTCTGCTGCAACCACTCCGCTTGAGTCTGTGCGAGCGGGGAAAAGACGACGGTGTATTGCGGCGGGGCTTGCTGCAGGGCGTCCACTTCATCCATCCAGCCGACTTTTTCTTCGGGGAAATTATCGTAAGCGGGAATGTAAGGTTTGATGTCGAAGACCGGAGTGCCATCCACGAGATCGCACGCACCGAGAATGAGTTTGCGGCCTTCCACTCCGAGGAGTTGCACGGGCGTGATCCCTAGCGGATTTGGGCGATGCGGTGAGCGCGTGGCGAAGACACCGCGACGCTTCGATGGGCCGCGTGGCGGTAGCACTAAGGTGTTCCAGGTCTTGTTACGATGAAACCACCAGATGAGCCAGATGCGGGTGAAGCCTTCAAGGTCTTGCAGGGCTTGCTCGTAATTGCAGTCTGGTTCGAGTTCCAAAACATTGCGCTCTGGCACTTCCTCGAGCGGCTGATGGCGGGCGTGGAACTTCAACGGCTTTTCCGTGCGGATGTAGCCGATGGGTTTTAGGGTCAGATTATCAGTGTTCTCAGCCATCTGTGGAGGCAAGGGTATGGGGAAATTATGGCTGTGCCTAGAGTTTCCATAGGTGGTAGGGCCCGTTATCCTCAGCGGGCCGCGACGGAGCCGGGGGAGTTCACCAGCTTTTGACTCGGTGATGTCAGATAGTGTGATTGTGCCGAGAGAAGAACATCTTAAGCTCTCGTCGTCATTACGCCTCCTAGTTTGAGAATGTTGCAGGCTTCGGCGGCGGCCGGGTGAGGACACCCAGCCCTACCAATGGTCGCTTGACCGCTTTGATGCACCTGTTTACATCGACGCATGATTACCCGTGGCTCTTTTGGTGCGATGAAATCTTTGCTGGCTGTGTTGATTGTGGTGTTAACGGTCAATGCTGCGTCCGCGGCGGATTATTTCCCGCCGCCGGACAGTGAAGGTGGTTGGCGCACTCTGAAGGATGCGAAGGAGATTCGTGAGAAGGCGGGGATGGATCTGCCGAAGCTCGATCAGGCTTTTGATTTCACGCAACGGTGCAGCCAGAACGGTGGCTTGCTGGTGGTGCGACGTGGTTATCTGGTTTACGAGAAGTATTTCGGACGCGCGCATCGCAATGCGAATCCGGACATGGCCTCCACGGGCAAGGCTTACACGTCGATCGCGTGCGGCATCATGTTGAGTGAGTTCAAGGATAAGATTCCTCAGGGGCTGGATACCAAGGTGTTCACGGAGAAATACCTGCCTGAAGCATTGCCGCTGGATGATGCGCGGCGTGCGGAAATTTCGTTGGGGCAATTACTCTGCATGTCCGCCGGATATTGGGGCGAGGGTGGGGCACCTTCGGCGGTGGTGATGGGCAAACCGTTTTCTCTGAAGCCGGTGCCGGGGCAGAACATCAAGGATCTCGATATGTCCTCCTTGCGCGTGCCGATGTGGACGAATGCAGGTGGTGGTTACTCCTATTCTTCACCAGCGCCGCACATTGCTTCAATGGTGCTGCGTCGTGTGACGGGGATGGAACTGCAGGATTATATCAATGAACGTCTCGCCAAGCCGATGGGCTGGGGGCCTTGGGGTTATTGCCTGCAACGTGGTGATTTCAAGATGCCGCATGCGAATGGTGCGGGCAGCACAGCGGTGCATGCCACGGATGCACTGCGGTTCGGCTATTGTCTGTTGCGTAATGGCAAGTGGAATGGAAAGCAGCTTGTGCCTGCGGAATACATCGCTTTGTGCAACAAGCCTTCGAAATACAATCCGCATACGCCGTTTGCATTGCAGTTCGAGAATAACTCGGATGGTCATGTGGCAGGCGCGCCGCGGGATGCCTACTACAAATCCGGTGCGGGCGGGTTCGGTATCTTCATCGTGCCGTCGTTGGACATCGTGATCTACAAGTTGGGCGGCAAGGATAACCAATATGATCCAGCGCTGACTGGTTTGCCGCAGCCGTTCAACTACGATGGTTCACGCAATGACTGGCAGCCGATTCCGCGCACGCCTTTCCACGAAGGCAGCATGGGTGGCGATGATGGGTTGCGTCGGGTGCTGGAGATGGTGGCTGCGGCGGTGAGAGATTGAGATTATTGGAGCGTGGCTGTGTCGATAGACCAACCGCAGCAGAGGAAATGGCAGTGTATGCCTCAAGATGTTTTAGACCCTTCTTTACCGGCGACCCGCTGCGGCTGATCCCGCAAGCGGGACACAGCCGCGGTCCAAAGCAACAGCAGGCTTTAATCCCACCACTTATCAGCGTAGGTTCACCGCGTGAGCAAAAAGAGCGCGAAGATAGCGGCGATGATTGAGCAGTGGCGGGGGCAGGAGTTGGATGCCCACTACATCGGCTATTTTGAGTGCTTCAACCAGCAGCTCTACTACGAGGCGCACGATGTTTTGGAGGATCTGTGGCTCGCTGATCGGAAGGGGCCGAACTACTCCTACTATAAAGGGTTAATCCAGCTTGCCGGTGCTTTTGTGCATCTGCAGAAGGAACGGTTGAAGCCTTCCGCCGCTTTGTTTCGGTTGGCACAAAACAATCTCAGGAAGTATCCCGTCCGGCATGATCATCTGAATTTGGCAGTGGTGCAAAATTTGATTAGTGAATGGTTGGGAGAGCTGGAAAGTAACGGCTATTCGCGCAACCCCTTGCATACGTGGCAGAAGCCAAAGTTGGCTGTAGAGGTCCGATCCGCATAAAATTGGCAGTTCTGCTTGCCTCTGAGCGACATTCGATTATTGTGTCAATCACTGGCCGGAAACTGGTTGACGCCAATTTGGCTGCCAATTGACCGCTAGTTTTATTGCATGACGACTGCCTTACGCCACGACTGGACGCGGGAAGAGATCCGCGCGATTCATGATTTGCCCTTGCTGGACCTCGTGTTCCGCGCGGCAGCAGTTCATCGTGAACAGCCGGATCCGAGCGAAGTGCAGGTGTGCAAGCTCATCTCCATCAAGACCGGCGCGTGCCCAGAGGATTGCTCTTATTGCTCGCAATCATCCCGTTACCAGACTGGCGTTGAACGTCAGGATTTGATGGACAAGTGCGCCGTGCTGGACATCGCCAAGCGTGCGAAGGAAAGCGGTGTCAGTCGTGTATGCATGGGCGCTGCCTGGCGTTCTGCGAAGGAGAATGAGCAGTTCGATAAAGTTTTGGAGATGGTCCGCGAAGTGACGGACATGGGCGTGGAAGTCTGCTGCACGTTGGGCATGCTGAATGAATCGCAGGCCAAGCGCCTCGAAGAAGCGGGACTCTACGCTTACAATCACAATCTCGATACTTCGGCTTCGCATTACAAATCCGTCATCACCACGCGCACGTATCAGGACCGCTTGAACACATTGGAGAATGTGCGCAAGACGAGTGTGACGCTCTGCACGGGTGGCATCTTGGGTTTGGGCGAGACAATTACAGATCGCGTGGATCTGCTCCACACACTGTCGAGCATGCAGCCACATCCGGAATCGGTGCCGGTGAACATTCTTTCCAAAGTCCCCGGCACGCCGATGGCGGATGCGCCTGATGTGCCGTTCACGGAAACGCTGCGTATGGTTGCCACAGCGCGCATTTTGATGCCGCGCAGCATGGTGCGCCTCTCGGCGGGGCGTGCGAAGCTCTCCACGATGGAGCAGGCGTTCTGCTTCATGGCGGGTGCGAATTCGATCTTCTCTTCGGAAACCAAGAGCATGTTGACCTCCGCGGTGCCTTCACCTGATTACGATCAGGACAAGGCAATGCTGGAATTGCTCGGCCTCTCGATGCGTCCGCCGTTCAAGGGCGACAAGCATCCGCTCGGCTGCAAAGGCGCGAAAGAAGGCGGCTGTGATGATCATGAACATCATGATCACTCGCACGGACCGGAGATCGCCTGCGCGAAGTAGCAACGTGCTGCTGGCATCTTGCCAGCAGTAAAGGCGCTGAATTGCGGAAAGCCGGTTAGAAATGATCGGCCACCAGTCTTTGTTCCGACAGGACACAGCGCACGAGTGTTTTAAGGGAAATGTGTTTCATCGGTCCCGCTTGTCCTGCCGGCAAGATGCTGGCAGCACGGGGCGCAAGGCTTCGTCGCTCACTCAATTTAATCTTCCGCTTGCATGATGGGGCTTCATGAGCTTCATTCCGCTGGCAATGAGCGAAACGCCCATCCAACGGTTGCTGCTGAATAAAGGCGCTTACTTCGGTGAGACGATTGATATCGTCAAGGTGCTGGATTGCTGTCTGGCAGCGGCGGAGAAGTATGGCTGGGAGAGGGAGCAGATTCTTTGTGAGGGAGACGTTTGCTTGTGGGCGTTTCATCGGAAGGGGACAGGCGAGGGCGCCTGTCCGACTACGGCGGGCGAAGGCGCCCGCCCCACTACAGGGCGCCGCATCTACATCTCCACGGGCATGCATGGGGATGAGCCAGCTGGTCCATTGGCTGCGCTACGTCTGCTGGAGGAGAATGAATGGCCAGAGGATGCGGAGATTTGGCTGTTGCCGTGTCTGAACCCCACGGGGTTTCCGAGCAACACACGCGAGAATCGCAATAAAGTGGATCTGAACCGTGAGTATCACGGTTCGAAAGAAGCAGAGGTCATCGCGCACATCGCGTGGCTGGAGAAGCAGCCGAAGTTTGATGTGGCATTATGTCTGCATGAGGATTGGGAGAGCCACGGGTTCTACGTCTATGAACTCAATCCCGACGAGCGGCCTTCGTATTCGGAGCCAATGATTGAAGCGGTGAGCAAAGTATGTCCGATTGATCTTTCGCATGAGATCGAGGGGCGTCCAGCGCAAGGTGGTATTATACGGCCGAGCATTGATCCTGCATCACGTCCGCAATGGCCGGAGGCTTTCTATCTGCTCCAGCACAAGACGCGACTTTCCTACACGCTGGAAGCTCCATCAGATTTTCCGATCAGGCCGCGGGTGGATGCGTTAGTTGCAGGAACACGGGTGGTGCTGAATGAACAGTGATTTGGCACGATGGCGAAAATGCTTGGCGGTGGTTCATAACCATTGAGGTGAGCAGGAAGCACATTTAAGGAGAGGGTTTCGCCAGTAGGGGCGCATCTTGACACTGCCCCCATAATGAGTTGGTAACGGTTCCGATCCTGGGTGCAAAGGGGCAACCACGAACCAAAGGAACACGGATGAAGCCAGAACCCAAGCGGCCTTTGACCTTACGGGAGATCGAGCAGGAA
>DASWYF010000003.1 GCA_036405135.1 Verrucomicrobiia bacterium
ATTGCAAATCTGCCGCAGGACTTCCAGTTTCGAACGGTGCTGGTTTGAGTGCTTTTTTGTTTTCACCTGCTCCGTGTGGCGCAGTCAAAATCCTCAGACCAGCATTTTCTGCTTCTACTCCTGTGGTTTGCTACTGATTCAGAATGGCAAGATGGAGTGTTGTCAGCAGGTGACTTCGTGTTTATCTTCGGGGTAATACCAAAGAGCAAACACAACCATCCCATGAGCACTGATGTCATCGAATTGAAGCCAGCCTTGTTGCGGGTGGAAGTCACTTATCGTGGCGAGACGCAGAAGTTTGAGTTTGAGGGCAAGGAAGTGGTGATCGGGCGGCCGAACCCTTATCTGCCGCCGACGTTGGATCTTTCGGATGATATTCTTGTCTCCCGCACGCATGCGCGCATCTGGGTGAATACGGACGGGTATTGGATCGAGGATCTGGTGAGCAAGCACGGGACGTTTGTGAATGGTGGACGGTTGACGCTGAAGCGGGAGTTGCATCCGGGTGACTTTGTTCAGATCGGGGAAACGACGTTGAAGATACTGGTGCCAGCGGCAGCCAAGACCAAACGGATTTCCATAGTGGAGCCTGCCAAAGCCCCCGAAGAAGATGAGGTGAGCGTGGATAGCGCGATGGATGTAGAGGAGTTGCAACTAGGCAAAGTGCTGGCGGATTCTTCCGGCAAGACAGACCCGCAATTGGAGCAATTGCTGGAACTGCCCGTGAAACTGGCGAGCCAGCCCCATGCGGGAGGGCTCTCGAAATATCTGGTGGCTCATCTGCCGAAGGTGATTCCTGGTGTCGAAAGGGCGGCGTTGTTATTGGTGCATAGCGGGACGGCGGAACTGGTCACCAGCGCCTGTTTTCCGGCGGATGATTCTCCGGTGAGCCGGACCTTGGCGATGAGGGCGGTGAAGGAAGGGCGTGGATTGATCTGGCGCAAGGTGATGGACGGGGTCGAGACGCCGACGATCCGGATGTCCGAGATGAAGGTGGGAATGTTTGCGCCGATGGTATGGGATCACAAGACGCTCGGTGTGATCAGTGTGGATAATCCGAAAAGGAACAACCGTTTCTCAGAGCGCGACCTGCGCGTGCTGATGCTGGTGGCGGCTTATGCGGCGATGGCGTTGGCGGTCGTCCGGGCTAAAGAGGTGAGTGCTGCAAGGTGAACGGTGCGAGAGCGAGGTATACGGCCATCGCTATTTGCCGCCGGTTGAGGATTTGGCTTCAGGTTCCGGAGCGGGACCGGTCTTCTTTTTTTTGTTTTTATCGCTCTTGAACCAGGAGAATGAAAAGAGCTTGATGCCTTGGGCCTGGCCGGTGCGAGGATCGAAGACAGTGTTATCTTTGGCCTCGCCGTATTCTTTGGGAGCGGCGGGGTTCACGAGTTGAAGGGGATTGTCCATTTTGGCGGCTTGGGGCAGGACGCCGCTGTAAACACCTTTTTCGGTCTTGATCTCGTTGGGCGGTGGCGGAACGGGTTTGTTCTGCTCGAGGGATTGCATCGTTCGTATCGAGACGCTTCCTTCATTGACGGCTGGTGTGGAGATGGTCGTTGCGTTGGTGGTGGCGGTGACTGACGTGGGTGAATTGGTCTGTGCGGAGACGGTCACCGCGAACAGTCCGAGGAGTGTGATCAGAAATGATTTCATAGGCGGACTCTGGGTGCAAAGCTCTGCCAGAAACCGGACGGTGTCAAAGTGGAAACGAAGCGGATGAACCGGCTGCCTGGGCGAGAACGAATCTCAATCTCGAAAAGCCCATTTTTCCTAAGATTTTGACAAGATTATCGTGGCGGTCAGCTGGTTCCCGTGGTTCATTGCGCTTACGAAATGTCCGCTACTGCCTCCAAAGCCGGGGAGCGTTCCGCCTGCCTGATAAAGGCGGTGGCGGAAACGATGAGGGCGGAGCCTTCGTTAGAAGCGGTGCAGGTCCGTAACGGTGAACCGGCCCTGTCTGTGGCGACGATCGGACGGCATGATTCGGCGGCATTGGACGCTACACTGTCATCGAGGTTAAAAGAGTTGCGGGCAACTCCAGGAGAGGCTGGATGCGCGCTTCTGCAGGGCAATACCAGTTGTGCGGGTTGTCCTTCGGAAAAGACGGAAGGTTCGCAGCCCGGTGTCTTGGTGAAACATGAAGGGCCGATGACGACGATCGCGCGGGTCACCTGTCCGACAGCACCTTCATTCTGGCGCTGGCATGAACTTCATTTCCCCAAGATCGTTCCACGTGCCGTTGAACTGCCGCAGGATGAGCATGCTGAGGACGAGTGGAAGCCACAGTTGGTGGCGGCGGGGATATGTGGTGTGGCCGGGCTGGCCGGATATTTTTTACCAGCGATCGCGTTACCATGTTTTGTGGTCTCCTATGTCGCGGGTGGATGGTATGCCTTACAAGAGG
This sequence comes from Verrucomicrobiia bacterium, assembly GCA_036405135.1. NCBI lineage: Bacteria > Pseudomonadati > Verrucomicrobiota > Verrucomicrobiia > Verrucomicrobiia bacterium. The sequence continues at coordinate 2,408 of DASWYF010000003.1, forward strand.
TGCTGGAGCATCTGCGTAAAGGGGTGCTGGATGTGCATTTCCTGATGTTGGCCGTGGCCGCAGGGAGCGCTGCGGTAGGGGAGTGGGAAGAGGGGGCTACATTGCTCTTCCTGTTTTCCCTCTCCGGTGCGTTGGAGCATTATGCATTGGGGAGAACCCAAAAGGAGATCCGGTCGCTTTTCAAGAATGCACCGAAAACAGCCACGATATTGCGCGAGAACGGCAAGGAAGAGATCATGGAGGTAGGAATGCTGCAACCGGGATGGCGGTTGTTAGTGAAACCGGGCGAGGCATTTCCGGTGGATGGTGAGATAATCAAAGGGACCACTGCGAGTGATGAATCCAATCTCACAGGTGAAGCCATTCCGGTGGAGAAGCGCGCAGGGGATGCTGTGCTGGCGGGCACGTTGAATCTTTGGGGCGCAGTGGAGATCACGGTGACGAAGGCGGCAAGCCAGAGCGCCTTGGAGCGCATCATCCATCTCATCCGGGAGGCGCAGCAGCAGCGGGCGCCTTCACAGAATTTTACGGACCGTTTCGGAACTCCTTATACGTATACGGTGCTGGGGGCGACGTTGGTGATGTTCTTTGTCTGGTGGCTCGGGTTTCAATTGCCGGCGTTCACTTCCACGGTGGATGTGAAGAGCGCGTTTTACCGGGCGATGAGTCTGCTGGTGGTGGCCTCTCCGTGTGCGTTGGTGCTTTCCATCCCTTCGGCCATTCTGGCGGCGATCGCCTGGGCGGCGAAACGCGGCATCCTCTTTCGCGGAGGTGTGGCGGTGGAACGGCTGGCTGAAGTGAAGGTGGTGGCACTGGACAAGACGGGCACGCTGACCACGGGCGATCTGAAGGTGGATCGGGTGGAGTCATTTCCAGCAGGGCACGAAGGGGAGGTGGCATCGCTGGCCTGGCAATTGGAGCGTCTTTCCACACATCCTTTGGCACGGGCCATCACGCATCATGGAAAGCAGAATGCCTTCAAACAGCATGAGGTATCGGGTTTTGAGTCTGTTACGGGACAGGGACTGAAAGGCAAAGTCGAGGGAAGGGAAGTGATCGTCGGCAAGCGCGAGTGGGTATTGTCGAAAACTGCCAAATCCGAGGCATTGCCGGAGCACGAAGCGGGAACATCTGAAGTCTGGGTGTCCGCAGGAACTTTGCTGGGCAGGTTGGTGTTGCGCGATGATGTGAGACCGCAATCGGCACAAGTCATCCAGCAGCTTCATTCGCTGGGATTGCAACCCGTGGTGCTGACGGGAGACAAACGTGCAGCGGCGGCAAATCTGGTGAAGTCATTAGGTGATCTGGAGGTGCGTGCGGAGTTGAATCCAGAACAGAAGGTGGAAGCGGTCACAAGTTTCAATCGTGAGGGACGATTGACGGCGATGGTAGGAGATGGCGTCAATGATGCGCCATGTCTGGCGGCAGCGCACGTAGGCATTGCGATGGGAGCCCGCGGGTCGGATGCAGCCTTGGAACAGGCGGACATCGTGCTGATGCATGACCGCCTGGAGAATGTGCTGGCTGCGTGCCGCCTGAGCAGGAGGGCGAAAGCGATCATCCGGCAGAATCTGGTGATTTCATTAGGAACGGTGGTTGTGCTGGTCGCGTTCGCCTTGGCCGGAGCAATCCCTTTGACACTGGCTGTGGTGGGACATGAAGGGAGCACGGTGATCGTGGTGCTGAACAGTCTGCGGTTATTACTCGGGACAAATGATGAGGGTTGAGCTGCTCTGCTTGAAGCGATTTCTTTACAGGTTTCTTCCTGAGTAAAGTGCGACTATGCTATCGCGATGAAACGTCACCGCCTTCCAATGCTGGTCCTTGCGGGCCTGTTGTCTGTGGGCGGAGTTTTATGGTGGCGTTCCGGTCCGGCTGACGGGCCAGTGCATAACGGGCGGAATGTCAGTGCGTGGTTGCAAATCATCGCTGATCCGAAGGCGGATGTGCTGCTGCGGGATGAGGCAGAGAAAGCGTTCATCGAGTTAGGAACCAATGCGCTGCCGGTGTTGACGAACCGTTTGTTCACGACGGAGACAAGATACTCACGCTGGCGGCAGGAGAGCGGGACGAATTGGGTGGAAACCATCCGCAAGCGACTGCCGGAAGAATTGCCTGCGGCTTTGTGGCGACGCGCGGCAGCGAAGCAGATCACGTTGTTGGGAAGTGATGCTGAGCAGGTGGCGCCTTTGCTGGCACATGCTTTGCCCGATCCGGATCGGGCGGTGCGCGGGTATAGTTATAATCTGCTGAACCGGTTGCGGGCCTCGCCGGAGATCATTGTGCCAGGATTGATCGAGTGCTTGCGGAGTCCTGATCCGGGGATACGGGTGTTTGGGGCTGGTGAGTTGGGGTTCATCGGGCCGGAGGCGAAGGCGGGTGTGCCTGCATTGATACAAGCGCTGGGGGATGAGGACGATTCGGTGGTGTTGAATGCGATCGTGGCGTTGGGACGAATCGGGACAGCGGCGAAGGGGGCGGTTCCGCAGTTGAGGGAACTGCTGAAGAGTACGAAGCCGGAGATGCAATTGAACAGTGCGAGCACGTTGACGCGTTTGGATCTGAACGAGGCGGAGCGGGTGGTGCCGGTGTTGGCGGGATTGTTGAAGCATCAGGACAGTTCGATCGTGGAGACGGCGGTGAGGCAGCTCAGTGATCTGGGGACGCATGCGGCTCAGGCGAGTGCGCAGGTGGAAATGTTACTGGAGCATTCGGAGGGGCCGATCCAGCAACTGGCTGAGGAGGCGTTGGGGAGGATGACACGGGAGTTGCAGAATCCACCGGCGGATCTATTGGTGGGGACTTCGGAGACATACTTTCTGGCAGTGGAGGGGGCATTGGAATGGGATGATTTTTCGAGTCGCAAGTCAGTGGGGAGGATGTTGACGTTGCCGTTTCAGGCGGAGGCGTCAACGAATGGGTATACGCTTTTTCTGAGGCAGCGCGGGGTGAAGGGGAATTGGCGAGTGTTGGTGAATAATCAAGCGGTGGGGAATTTGGTGGCGCAGGAAACGGAGTTGAACGCGTATTTCGAAGTGCCAGCCAGAGTAATCACGAATGGGATGAATCATCTTCTCATCGAGCCGCCAAAGATGGTGGATGATATCGAGGTAGCGGATATCCGGTTGGTGCGTGGGCCAGCGGTGCCTTTGTTCAAAGAGTGTGCGTTGACCATCACGGCGGTGGAAGGGCCGGGGGGCACGCCTTTGCCATGTCGCATCACGATAGCGGATGGGAATGGGGCGTTGGCGGCATTGTTGCCGATGAGCGGTAGCGGGACGAATACGAATTCATTGGCGATGAGTGTGAGACCGGGGGTGATCTATACGCGGGATGGTAAGGCGAGTGTGAATCTGTTGCCGGGGGATTACATGGTGTATGCATCGCGAGGGATGGAGTATAGCGTGGCGACGCAGCAGGTGACGGTGGCGAAGGGGCAAACGCAGTCGGTGAATTTGAGCATCCGCAAAGAGGTGAACACGAAGGGTTGGGTGGCGGCGGACACGCATATCCATACACGCACGCACAGCGGGCATGGGGATGCGACGATCGATGAGCGGATGCTGACGATCGCGGGGGAAGGGATCGAACTGGCGATCGCGACGGATCACAATCATCATGCGGATTATTCGGAGGCGGCGGTGCGCACGAAGTTGAAGGAGCATTTCACGTCGGTGGTCGGTAATGAGGTGACGACGAAGGTGGGGCATTTCAATGCGTTTCCGATCGCGAGTGGCAGCACGGTGGCGGATTTTAAGAGTGAGGATTGGGGGCACTTGATACGAGGGATGCGGGCGACACCGGGTGTGCAGGTGGTGACGTTGAATCATCCGCGGGATTTGCACAGCGGGTTCATTCCGTTGGGGGTGACGAATTTCAATCCGGTCACTGGGCAGCATGTGCGGCTGACGAATGAGGTGTTTGATGCGATGGAGGTGATCACGTCGGGGGCGATGCAATCGGATGTGTATCTGCTATATCGGGATTGGTTCGCGTTGCTGAATCGGGGGCATCGTGTGATGTCAGTCGGTTCCAGTGATACGCATGATGTGAGCCGGTTTATTCTCGGTCAGGGGCGGACGTATCTGGCGGCGGGGGATGAGCATCCGGAGAGGATAGATGTGAGTGAGGCGTGCAAGAGTTTGAAGGCGGGGAAGGCTTCGGTGAGTTTGGGATTGTTCGCGGACATGGATGTGGCGCAGAAGTTTCATCTGGGCGATCTGGCGACGAATCTGACGGATGAGTTCATCGTGACGGTGCATGCGGATTCGCCTTCGTGGACGTGGGTGCAGAAGGTGGAGTTGTATGCGAACGGGGTGAAGATACGGGAGACGGATTATGTGCAGCCACGGGTGAGATTGCGGCGCAGTTCGGGTTTTGTGCTGAACCGCCCATTTCATGATGTGTATCTGGTGGGGATCGCGACGGGGCCGGGTGTTACGGCGCCGTTCGCTGAGACGCCGAGGCCGTATCAGCCGACTTCAAAGACGTTCACGCCGAAGGTGCTGGCTTCGACGAATCCGATCTGGATCGATGGGGATGGAGATGGGAAGTATACATCGCCGCGCGGGTATGCGGAGCAGTTGGTGAAGGATTATGGGATGAATATGGAAAGGCTGCTGCCTGCGTTGGCACCGTATGATGAAGCGATTGTGGTGCAGACGTTGGATATTTGCCGGGAGCGCGGGGTGAAGTTTGAGGGAACGGAATTTCAGAAGGTGGTGGAGGGGGCTTCGACGGTGGTGAAGAAAGCTTTACGCTTGATGAAGGAAGGTGGGAATGGGAAGTGATGTTACGCCTTTGTGCTACGACTCACCCCTCACCCCGGCCCTCTCCCCGTTGAGGGGAGAGGGAGAATATATGACACGTCTCTTGCTTGTTCTCACCCTGAAGTTCATGACAGGCTCTAGGTTAGTTGCTGCGGGTCGGAGACCCGCGCTCCAATGAAACATTGTGCTGATCGCTTTTAATAAACCTTACGGGGTGCTTTCGCAGTTCACGCCGGATGGATCGCCGAATCGCCCGCTGGCGGAGTTCGGCTTTCCGAAGAATGTGTATCCCATCGGGCGGCTGGATGCGGATAGTGAGGGGCTGTTGCTGTTGAGCGATGAGGCGGGGTTGAATACGCGGCTCTTGCATCCGCGCAATGCGCATGAACGGGAGTATTGGGCGCAGGTGGAACGGATTCCGACGGCGGAGGCGTTGCAGCAGTTGTGCAAAGGCGTGGTGATCCAAGGGCACAAGTCATTGCCGGGAAAGGTGTGGATGCTGGAGCCGCAGCCTCAGGTGCCGCCGCGTGATCCGCCGATACGGGTGCGGAAATCGGTGGCGGATTGCTGGATCGGGCTGGAACTGGTGGAGGGGAAGAATCGGCAGGTGCGGCGCATGACGGCGGCAGTGGGGCATCCGACGTTGCGGTTGATGCGGGTGCGGATCGGACAGTTTGTGCTGGGAGATTTGGCGGCGGGGAAGTGGAAGGAGCTTTCGGTGGAGGAGAGGAAGTTGGTATTGGGGTAGGTTTTTTTTGCCACGGATTTGCACGGATGGAACACGGATGGAGAGACTGTGATCCATACGTTTAAATCATATTGATGCTGCCTTCATACTTGAACATTGCTGCGACTCGGAGAGTCGCGCTCCAATTAGTTGCGGGCGGCGAAGAGTTCGTCGAGGTGGCGGATGCGGCGGGAGAGGTCGCGGGCGAGGTTCAGGATGAGGATGCCGTATTCTGAGGGGAGAGCTTTGTAGAGGCTCAGGAAATCCATGGAGGAGAGGGCGATGACTTTCGCATCGGTCACGGTTTGCACGGAGGCGGAGCGGGGGAGTGTTTCCAGGATGCACATCTCGCCGAAGAAATCGTGGGCGATGAGGTGAGCAAGTTCCACTTCATGAGCGGTGCCAGCGTGTTTCACCACGCGTACCTCGCCTTCGCCGACGAGGTAGAAGCGGTTGCCGCTTTCGCCTTCACGCACGATGAAGTCACCCGCCTTCACCTCGATCTCGCGGGCGTGTTTGACCAAGAGTTCGATGGCTTCTTCGCTCAAGCCCGCAAAGATGGGAACACCCTGAAGCTGTGCGTGCATGCAGGTAGTGTAGCCCAAAAGGGGGATTTTACGAGACGAATCGCCGTGGCAGAGTGATGGGAGATCGCCATGGAAAAAACACCTGAATCAGCCAGTGCGCCTCTGGTAAACAAAGTAGAAGGTCTGCCGGTGATCGCGCCAGGGTGGGCTTATGAATATAAGCTATTGCTGGTTTTGGGCATGGCCATGGTGGTGAGTTGTATCGGGGCGCCTTATCCACGGGAGATGTATCTGCAACATTCGCCCACTTTGTTTCTGTTGTTTTTTCTGCCGTGGATCAATCGGCGGTATCCGTTGAGCCGGGCGGGCTTCACTTGTCTTATAGTGTTCATGTTGTTTCACACGTTGGGGGCGCGTTACATCTATTCTTATGTGCCCTACGAGCAGTGGTGTGAGGGGTTGTTCGGGTTTCGGATGAAGGAGACCTTCGGGTGGCGGCGGAATCATTATGACCGGTTCGTGCATTTTCTTTTCGGGTTGTTGTGGACGTTGCCGGTGTGGGAGGTGTTGACGCGGTATCTTCAGATGAGGCCGAAGTTCGCGCTGTATCTCGCAGTGGAGTTCGTGATGGCGGCGAGCATGTTGTATGAGGTGTTCGAGTGGGGGCTGACGATGGTGCTCTCGCCCAAAGATGCCAATTCATACAATGGCCAGCAGGGAGACATGTGGGACGCGCAGAAGGATATGACGCTGGCGATGGTGGGCGCGATGATGACGGCGGGGTGGTTGTGGTTGAAAAGGCGAAGTTAACTGATACTATTAATTTGTATGAGTTTTACACAGGTGCTCGAGGAGTTGCCTGCACTGACGGTGGAACAACGTCAGATGGTAATCCGTCGTGCCTTGGAGTTGGACGAGCCGGTGTTGTCACAGGCTGACGAAGCTTTGGTGGAGGCAAGGTTGGAGGCACATCGGCGCGATCCCAAGTCCTCGTTGTCATTGGAAGAGGCCAAGGCTCGTTTACGTAAGCCCTCACAGTCATGAACTGGCAGGTGGCGGTGAGACCGGAGGCGGTGGCTGATGTGGAGGCTGCGGCGGAGTGGTATGAAGAGCATGAGGAGGGATTGGGTAAGCGGTTCAAAGATGAGATCATTACAGTCTTTGACGCGCTTGCGGAAAAATCCGTTGATCTATTGCCGACGTCATCCGAAGAAGAATGTCCGGTGGAGGTATCCTGAGAGTTTTCCGTATCGGGTGATTTATGAGGTGTTAGAGGCGGAGAGAACTGTGGTGGTGGCTGCGGTGTTGCATGCGGCGCAACATGATGCGCGGTGGAAGAAGAGGTTTTGACATGATGGTGGAATCAGCACATGGGTGACAGGAAGCGAAATTATTCACAGGCTGAGCAGGATGAATTGAAGGCGCGCTTTCAGCCGGTAGCTGCGCGTTACAGATTATTGGGTTGGCTGGCGTTTGCGGCGGCAGCTCCGATATGTTTATGGCTCATCGCGGTGACGGTGTTTTCGGTGCGAGGTGGGGCATGGCTTTTGGTGGCGTGCGGAGTCAGTCTCATTGGTTTTACGGTGATCGCTTTGTTCACGCCCAAGTTGATTTGTCCCGGATGCGAGAAACAAACGGATCGAGGGCAGGGGAACTTTTGTCCCGAGTGCGGAGCGGAAACTTTAGGGCCGGGTGACTGGCTCAGGCATCCACATTGCCGGACGTGCGATAAGACGATGCGACGGGGGAAGAACCGACATTACACGATCCGGTATTGCACGCATTGTGGATTGTTGCTGGATGAAAAAGGGGTGTGAAGAGGTGGCCTGCGAATGCGAGGTGGTTACGGTTTGGGGATTGGACCTGCGGTGGCTTAGCCGTTAACCTCTCGTCGATGTCCAACCGGGAAAGTAAAGAGTCTGCACCAGCCGCCGCCTCAGCGGTGGTGGCATGGGTGTTTGCTGGGTTGGTAGTGTTGCTGTTGCTCGCACCGTTGGTTTTCTGGCGGGAGTTGTATGACAGTTTGAGTGTGCCGAAGCGGGCGTTGATCCAGGTGGTGGCGTTGGGGCTTTGTGCGTTGGTGTTTTTTCAAGGAAGGGTGAGGAGGTTGCCGCAGCCGATCGGTTTTTTCGTTTGTGCCTTTCTTTTGTGGGCGTTGGTGTCGTTGACGTGGGCGGTGAATCCTTGGCTGGGGTGGTGGACGTGGTGGCAGTGGGTGGCGTGTGCGTTGATCGCTTGGGTGGTGTGGCAGGTGGAGCTGACGCCAGTGCGGTTGCGTGCGTTGCTGTGGGCGATGGCGGGAAGCGGGGCGGTGGTGGCAGTGATCGGGCTGGCGCAGGTGTGGTTTCAGTGGAGTTGGGTGCCGCAGGCGATCGCGCCGGGGAGCACGCTGGCGAATCGGAACATGGCGGCGCAGGTGATGGTGCTGGTGATTCCGGTGGCGACGGTGTTGCTCTATATGGCGCGGTGTCGGAGGGAGTTTGGGTTGGCGCTGGGTGCGCTGACTTTGTGTGTCACGTTTCTCGGTCATACGTTCACTAAGGGGTGTTGGATAGCGTGTGTGGTGAGTGGGGCGGTGGCGTTGATGTTGGGATGGAAAGTGGGGTGGCGGCCGAGTTTTGGTTCTGCGCGATTCAAAGGATTGGTGTTCGCAGCGGTGGTGGCGGCGGTGTTGATCAATGTGACGGCGCAAGGGCCGCGGTGGCGGTGGCCGGAGATCGGGGCGTATCTGACAGGGCTGGCGGAGGAGCCGGAGGAGAAGGTGTCGGAGGCGGATCGTTTGCAGGCGAAGTCATCGAAGAGTGTGGCGGTGCGGACGGTGTATTGGCGGAATACGCTGGAGATGTTGCGGGAACATCCGGTGCAAGGCGTGGGGTTGAACAACTGGCGGGTGGTGTATCCGGCGGCGACGTTGAAGGGCGTAACAGATGTGACGATGGCGAGCAGTTCGCCGGAGCGGACGCATAATGATCTGCTGCAGGTGTGGGCGGAGCTGGGGACGGTGGGATTGCTGCTGGGGTTGGCGGTGGTGGGTTTGTTTTTACGTGAGGTGTGGCGAGGGTTGCATCATGTCAGAGAGAGGGAGGAGAGGATTGTTTTGATCGGGGCGGTGGCGGCGTTGGGGGCGATTGCGGTGGATTCGTTGTTCAGTTTTCCGCTGGATCGGGAGGTGCCGCCGTTGTTTGGAGCGGTGTTGTTGGGATTGATTCTACAGATAATAAAGGGAAATGGGGGCACCCCTCATCCACAATCCTTCTCCCCTCCGAGGGGAGAAGGAAGAATAACGGAAGCCTCCTCTCCCTTGCCCTCTCCTCCGACGCCGGAGGAGAGGGGATTCGCGACGGGCGGTTTGATTGATTCTAAATATTCGCGAGCGTTGGCTGTGGCTGTCTTTATTGGGGCGGTGTTTATGGGATTGTGGCATGTGCGGCAGTGGGGGGCGGATGGGTTTTTCAAGCAGCAGTTGGCGGCGATGCGGCGTGCGGATTGGACGGAGGTGGTGCGGTTGGGGAATCGCATCAAGGAGCTGGACCCGACGCGGGTGGATGCGTGGCGGTTCACGGGGCGGGCGCAGTATCAGCTCGGGCAGTTCGATGAGGCGTGGATGGATCTGAAGCTGGTGCAGCGGTATCTGCCGGATGATTCGCAGGTGCTTTATTATCTGGCGCAGTGTGCGCAGAAGCGTGGGCAGTTCACGCAGGCGGAGGAGTTGTTGCGACGGGTCGCAGCGATTTTACCGAAGGAGGCGTTGTATCCGCATCACTTGGGATTGTTGTATCTGGCGCAGCAGGATGCAGTGGGGGCGCTCAGGGAATTACAACGGGCGCAGGAGTTGAATCCACAGGATGCGGCGGTGTATTTCAATCTGGGGTTGACATACGAACTGGCGGGGAAGAAGGCGGAGGCGGTGGTGAGTTTTCGGAAGGCGGGGGAGTTGCGGCCGAATTGGGAAGAGGCGATGGGGAAAGCACGGAGTTTGAAGGAATAGAAAAAGCATCGAACCAGGTTGCGCCGTCTGCCACTAACCCGGAATAGAGGAAGGTAACGAGTGGCTATGGTGATTTATCTGGCGAGCTGGATTAGGAAACCCGCGGTGAAGACCTTGGCATGGGCATCGCGGTAGCGATGCCTCACCTTATTGGAGGGCATTTCGTCCCTTGATTTCGGTTTTTCAGTCCTTAGATTACCCGTCTCTATGCACAAGTCCTTGAAGTTTGTTTTTTTGTCAGCTGGTTTGCTGGCGGCGGCCTGGCTGCCTCATTCCACGCAGGCGGCGGAGATATCTGCGGCTCCGAAGAAGGAGAATCGTCAGCCGTTTCCCGTTGTCGCTCCGGCGTCGGATGAGGGGCTGAACAATATCAAGAAGTTCACGTACCCGAAGGAGTTCAAGATCGACATGGTGGCGGCGGAACCGATGCTGGCGAATCCGGTGGCGTTCACGATCGATGAACAGAATAATTTCTATATCTCGGAGACGTATCGCTATCGCAGTTCGGTTCTCGATATCCGGCATTACATGTTCATGCTGGAGGATGATCTGGCGGCGCGAACGGTGGAGGATCGCATCTCATTTACACGGAAGCATTTCGGACCGGCGGCGGAGGATCTGGCGATCGAATCGGAAGTGGTGCGTTACATCCAGCGCGGACCGGATGGGATGGCGACCAAGTCCACGATCTATGCGGATCGTTTCAACACGATGCTGGATGGCATCGCGTCTGGCGTGCTGGCGCGGAAGGGCAAGGTGTATTTCACGAACATCCCGAATCTCTGGGAGCTGCAAGACACGAATGGCGATGGCGTGGCGGACAAACGCAACTCGATGAGCTACGGCTGGGGCGTGCGCTACAGTTACACGGGACATGATTTTCATGGGTTGGCGATCGGGCCGGATGGGAAGTTGTATTTCAGTATCGGTGATCGCGGTGCGAATCTGAAGACGAAGGAAGGCAAGACGCTCGCCTATCCTGATGAGGGCGGTGTGTATCGCTGCAACCTGGATGGTTCTGATCTGGAGATCGTGCATCGTGGGTTGCGGAATCCGCAGGAGCTGGCGTTCGATGATTACGGCAATCTGTTCACGGGCGATAATGATTCTGACAACGGCGATCGTGAGCGCTGGGTGTATGTGGTAGAGGGCGGCGAGAGCGGTTGGCGCGTGGGGTATCAGCATGCGCCGCTGGGTCGCGCGGGTGCGTGGAACAGCGAGAAGCTGTGGCATCCGGCACCGGATAACACGGCGGCGTATGTATTACCGCCGATCGCGTGGTTGGAGAACGGGCCGTCCGGCCTGGCTTACAATCCGGGCACGGGTTTGCCGGATGAGTACAAGGGCAGTTTCTTCCTGTGCCATTTCAAGGGGCAGGCGTCTGTCTCGGGCATGCATCGTCATACGGTGAAGCAAAAGGGCGCGAGCTTTGAGCTGGTGGATCACGGCAAGTTCATCTGGAACACGTTGGTGACGGATGTGGAGTTCGGTTACGATGGCTCGATCTATTTCTCGGACTGGCATCATGACTGGCCGAAGTCCGCACGCGGTCGCATCTATCGCATGACGCATCCGGAAGCTATCAAAGATCTGGCCGTGGCGCAGGTGAAGCAGCTTTTTGCGGAGGGATTCGATCAGCGTTCCGCGAAGGAACTCGCGAGCTTGCTCCCACACAAGGACAAGCGCGTGCGGCAGGAAGCTCAGTTCGCGTTGGTGGCGAAGGGGCAGAGCTCCATCCCGCTGCTGACGGAAGCGGCGCAAAAGTCCACGAATCAACTGGCGCGTTTGCACGGCATCTGGGGTTTGGGACAATTCACGAAGCAATCGCCCAAGGCACTGGAAGCGTTGCGTGGCTTGTTGGCTGACAAGGATGGGGAAGTGCGCGCGCAAGCGGCCAAGGTGATCGGTGATGCGAAGGATGCGAAGTCGCTGAACGATCTCGTGAAGTTGCTGAAGGATCCGAGCGATCGCGTGAAGTATTTCGCGGCGATGGGCGTGGGTAAGATCGGTCAGAAGAGCACCACGGGAGCGGTCATCGAGATGATCCGCGTGAATGCGGACAAAGACTTGTATCTGCGTCATGCGGGTGTGATGGCGCTGACGTGGATCAATGACCTGAAGGCGCTGGAAACGGCGACGAAGGATGAATCGAAGTCGGTGCGCTTGGCGACGTTGCTGGCGATGCGTCGGTTGGAGCTGCCGTCGGTGGCGAGCTTCTTGAATGACAGCGATGCACTCATCGCACTGGAAGCGGCACGGGCGATCAATGATGCGCCGATCAGTACGGCGATGCCGAAGCTGGCGTCGCTGGTGGTGAAGCCGATCGCGTCTGAGCCGGTGGCTCTGCGCGCGGTGAACGCGAATTTCCGCCTGGGTGCGGATGCGAATGCCATCGTGCTGGCGCAAGCTGCGGCGAACAAGGATGCGTCCGTCATCACGCGTACGGAATCGCTGGGTGCGCTGGGCCGTTGGGCGAAGCCGCCACAGCGGGATCGTATCGTGGGTATTTATCGTCCGTTGCCGGAGCGCAGTGACAAGACGGCGACGGCGGCGTTGCAACCGGTGTTGAACGACATCCTCAAGACGGCGCCGAACGAAGTGCGCATCGCGGCGATCGAAGCGGCCGCGGACTTGAAGATCAAGAGCGCGAGCGTGGTGATCGCGGAGTTGGTGAAGGACGCAAAGCTCGATGCGAAGGTGCGCGTGGAGGCACTGAAGGCGTTGGAAACGCTCGGCTATGAGAAGCTGGCTGAAGCGGTGCAAATCGCGGTCGCGGACAAGGCGGAGATTTTGCGTAAAGAGGGCAATCGTATCCAAGCGAAGATTGGGCCGAAGGATGCGACGATCCAGCTCGCGAGCATCTTGGAGAAAGGTTCCAACGGCGAGAAGCAGGGCGCATTGGCAACACTCGCTGGCATCAAGGGCGAGAAGGCGGACCAGTTGATCGGTCAGTGGCTGGATAAATTGATCGCGGGCAAGGTGCCGAATGAGATTCGTTGGGACATCGTGGCGGCGGCGGAATCGCGCAGCGGCAGTGTCGAGGCTGGCAAGAAAGATGGAAGCCCGGCGAGCGCGAAAGCGGTGAGCGACAAGCTGGCGAAGTACATCGCGACGTTAAACTCGGGGACGTTGACGGCGAAGTATCGCGACCTGCAATGGGGCGGCAATGCGGAGAACGGAAAAAAGATCTTCTACGAGAAGATCGAGGCGTCGTGCTTGCGCTGCCATCAAATCAAGAAAGAGGGTGGCGATGTGGGGCCTTCGATGGATGGCGTGGCTACGCGCGTGAACCGCGAGTATCTGTTGGAGTCTATCGTGGACCCGAACGCGCGCATCGCGCAGGGCTTCGAGACGGTGCTCATCACGAAGAAGGATGACACGACGGTAGGTGGCATCTTGAAGAGCGAAGCAGGGGATGAATTGAGCATCCTCTTCCAAGATGAGGACGGTTTCAAAACCGTGAAGGTGAAGAAGGCGGATGTGAAGAACCGCGAGAAGGGCCTGTCTGGCATGCCGCCGGGATTGGCGGACGTGCTGCCGAAGCAGGACATCCGCGACGTCATCGAGTACTTGATGACGTTGAAGTAATGGATTCTTAAAACAATAAACCCGCTGAAGTCACCTTCAGCGGGTTTTGTTTTTAAAAGAGAACTGATCTTAGTGGCAGCCGCAGCCGCCACCGCTGTTGCAGCAACCGCCGTCATCCATGTCTTCGGGGGCCGGGAGGCGGCCGAGTTCGAAGGTCTTGGCGACGTGCTTCATCACGTAGTCCTGGATGCTGCTGACTTCGCGCTGGGCGTCGAGGAAGTTCTTGGCGACGGGGTTGTTCAAGAGGGCATCGCGATGCTCGTTGAATTCGGCGATCTCCTGCTCGCTGAGGTCCATGCCCATCTGCTGCTTCTGCTGGAGCATCTGGCCTTTGAGGCTCAGGGCGTCGTATTGGCCGCGGGCGGCGTCGTTGTCGAGGAAGGCGCTGATATGGCTGCGTTGGCGCTGAAATTCAGGGTCGGCGAGGATGGCTTCGCAGAGTTCAGTGGTCTTGGCGGCGATCGACGCGGTGGTTTCGGTGGCAGTCATGCTGTTGCTTTTCGTTAAATGTTCCGCAGACACCGGCGAACCTCGCTACGTGCTGCAATGCCTAGCTAACCACATCTCGCCGCATTAAGCAACTGCGGGAAATGGGGCTTAAAGCTACGCTAAAATGCCCTTCACCACATTACCATGCACATCGGTGAGGCGGTAATCGCGCCCGCCGTGATGATACGTCAGCTTCTCGTGATTGAAGCCGAGGCAATGCATGATGGTCGCGTGGAAGTCATGCACATGCACGGGATTCTCCACTGGCTTACGGCTGATCTCGTCGCTGGCACCGTAAACGATACCGGGTTTGATACCGCCACCGGCCAGCCATGAGGAATAGACGCTAGCCTGATGACTGCGACCATCTGGGCTGTCGGGAGTAGGCGTGCGACCAAATTCAGATGTCCAGACAACGAGCGTGTCTTCCAGCAAGCCGCGTGATTTGAGGTCTTTCAAAAGCCCGGCGATAGGACGGTCTACGTTACGGGCGAGGGGTTCATGGCCTTTCAGATTGCCGTGAGCATCCCAGTTGCCGGAAGAACCGACATCGATCAATTCCACGAAACGCACGCCGCGCTCGATCATCCGGCGGGCCACAAGGCATTGCCAAGCGAAGCCCTTCGTGCTGCCGCGCTCCAAGCCGTACAGCTTCAACGTGGCGTCCGTTTCCTTCGACATGTCCAGCACATCGGGCATGGCGGATTGCATACCGAACGCGGTTTCAAATGATTTGATACGCGCAGCCAGCATCGGATCCGTGGCGCGAGTACCCTGATGCTTCTGGTTGATCTTCTCCAGCAGGCTCAGTTCCAGTTCCTGCACGCGCGCGGAAGGAGCACGACGATTCAAATCAGGGATCGGTTCGGCACCAGCCAAGACACGCGTGCCAGCATGAGCGCCGGGAAGGAAATCCGAACTCCACACCTGACTGCCGGCGTAAGGCAGCTTCGGCGCGAGTACTACGAACGAGGGGAGATTCTGGTTCAGCGTCCCCATGCCATAGCTCACCCATGAACCCATGCTGGGACGGGCGAAACTCACAGAGCCAGTATGGATGCCGAGTGTGGCTTGCGCGTGATCGTTATGATCGCCATAGAGCGAGCGGATGAGGCAGATGTCATCCATGTTCTCTCGCACGTAAGGGAAAAGGTCGCTGACTTCCGTGCCACACTTGCCGCCGCGTTTGAAATCCCACAAGGTCGGCAGATACTTTTTACCGTCAGGACTCAGTTCTTTGATCTTCGGCTTGGGATCGAATGTATCGATCTGCGAGACACCGCCGGTCATGAACAGAAAGATGACGCGCTTGGCTTTGCCGGGGAAATGTGTGGTCTTAGGTGAGAGCGGGTTAGTCGTATCATCGCCTGATTGAGCCAGGAGGGATTGCACGATGCCCGGCATAAGCGCGGAACCGCAGATGAGCGAGCGGAGAGCCGCCCGGCGCGAGATGAATGGCTGCGTGGTTAACATGGCTTAATCGACAAAAATGAATTCGTTGCTGCTGAACAGGACGCGCACGTAGCTGGCCCAGGCCGCATCCAACATTTTTTCCACCGGCGTGCCGGATTCCTTTAAAGCCAGCGAAATGGCGCCGAGATACTCTTCACCCGTTTTGATTTCGTCCTTCGTGGCCGGACGTCCGTAAGCGAAGACAAACGCGTTCTGGATGCGGTCGGCATCTTTTTTCGCTGAATTCCAGACACGTTGCGCGAATTTGTCCGCCTGTTCATGGATGAGCGGATCGTTCATCTGGAAGAGTGCCTGGATGGGCGTAATACTGAGTGGTCGCGCACCGGTGGAGGAGTTCGGATCGGCGCCATCCCACGTCTCGAAGAAGGGATGTTTGCGGATGCGTTGCTGCATCATGTAAACGCTGCGCTTCGTGGTGGGATAGGTATCTACGAAAGGTGTGTGCTGGGTGTAGCTCCACTTGTTACGCGGCGGGAAAGGATGTTCTCCACCGGGCGTGAGATCCAGTGAATCGCCGAGCACGAGCAAGGTGTCGCGAATCTCTTCAGCGGAAAGACGGCGGCGATCGAAGCGCCAGAGGTAATCATTGGCAATGTCTTTCGCGGCATCTGCGGCATCGTCTTCACTGCCCATCTGATACGTGCTGGAGAGCATGATGAGGCGGTGCATGGCTTTGAGACTCCAGCCGCTTTCGATGAAACGGGTGGTGAGATAATCCAGTAATTCTGGATGCGTGGGAGCTTTGCCGCGTTTGCCAAAGTCATTGGGTGTCTGCGCCAGGCCTTTGCCGAAATGCCAGTGCCAGATGCGATTCGCCATCACGCGATGGGTGAGGGGATTGGCCGGATCAATGATCCATTCGGCGAGTTCTTTGCGGCCGCTGCCTTTTTCTTCCTTGGGCAACTTCTGCCCGCCGAGTACTTGCAAGAAACCGCGCGGCACCACTGCACCCAAGCGATGTGGCTCGCCCTTGATCATCAGCTTGGTATCGGCAGATTGGCCCTCTTGCACGCCGTAGGCGAGTTCCACCTTAGGTGGATTGGCTTTCAGATTATCCCGTTCTTTACGAATCTCGTTCATCTTGGTCCGGATGGCGGGCACGTCGTTCTTTTGTGCGTTCGCTCCACGCACCATGGCATCCAAGCGGGTCAGTTCCACGTCCAACTCAGTGAGCTTGTTTTCGTAAGTCTTCCATTCGGCTTTTTGAGCGTCCGTACCGAGCGGGATGTAATCGCGTGGATTGGGTATGACCTCCACTCCGGGGAAGGTGTAGGTGCTGCTCTTCAAGATGCCGTAGAGCGCGTAATAATCTTCTGCGGTGACGGCATCATACTTGTGATCGTGGCAACGGGCGCAACTGAGCGTGAGTCCCATCAAGCCCTTGCCGAGATTGTCGATGCTGTCATCGAGCGTCAGGTAGAACTCATTTGTCTGCGAAGCGAAACGGCGCGACATGCCGAGATAACCGGTGGCGATGATATTACGCTCATGTTCCTGAGCTGATTTGGCGGGCAGCAGATCGCCCGCGATCTGTTCGCGCAGGAATTGTTGATACGGCTTGTCTGCGTTGACGGCGTCGATGACCCAGTTGCGATACTTGTAGGCAGGCGGCACCGGGAAATCGGAATTGCACCCGGCAGTGTCAGCATAGCGGACTACATCCAGCCAATGACGGCCCCAGCGTTCGCCGTAAGCTGGAGAAGCGAGCAGGCGTTCGATGACGCGCTCGAAAGCTTTTGAGGATTTATCATTCAGGAAGGCGTCCACTTCTTCCGGCGTAGGAGGCAAACCGGTAAGGTCGAACGTGGCGCGGCGAATGAGTGTGCGTTTATCTGCGGACTTCGCTGGGGTGAGACCTTTTTCTTCGAGCTTTGCCAGGATGAAATTATCGATCGGTGACTGCACCCAGCGCGAGTTCTTCACCTTGGGCGGCGCGGGATTTTTGACGGGTTGATAGGACCAGAACTCGCGTTCTTCCGTGAAATTGAACGGACCGATATGAGCAGCACCGGCGGTGGCAACGCGGGGATCGGGCGCACCGAGCTTCACCCATTGTTCGAATGCCTTGATCGTAGCATCGGACATCGGCCCCTTCTTCGGCGGCATCTGCGTGGATTCATCATGATAACGGATGGCTTTGATGAGCGGGCTGGCATCCGGTTTGCCGGGCAGGATGGCGGGGCCGTTGTCACCGCCTTTAACCCAGCCGTCTTTGGAATCCAGCAACAGACCGCCCTTGGCTTTGCCGCCTTGGACACTGTGGCATTCGTAGCAATTATCCACCAAGGCCGGGCGGATGCTCTTTTCGAACAGCTCCAAACCATCGATAGGCGCGGCCGCTTGAGCAGAAACTGTCAATACAGCCCAAGTGCCGAGCATCACTGCATATTTATTTACGAATCGCATGTTACGTCTCTAAAACCTGACGGCCCGCAAATGGTTGAGATTCAACTTTTTTACGGTGTAACAGGGCGATGATTTTAAGAGAGAGACTGGGCCGGAACGAAATGATTTGTGCGGCTGGCCAGATTTTTTCTGAATAGCGGCCAAAGCATCGCAGTCAGCAAACTCAGCATCCTTGACATGGAGCGGCAAAAAGCGCGAATGATTGAACAAATCCCGCAGGGCGCAGCTCCAAGAATTAAGGCATTGAACATTACGGCCTATGAAAATCACTGAAGCACTCCTCGCCGAGCACGTGGTCTTCCACAGCGTATTTGATCACATCGAGCTGGTGGCACCATGTCTGGAGACACTGGCCGAAGTCAAAGTGCTCGGCGGCATGCTGGCCGCTTTGCTGGAGCATCATGGCGAGGCGGAGGATAAGTTGCTGATGGAGCCGCTTGAGCATCGCCTGGATCATCTGGGCCATCGAGACTCATTCCATCACGAGCATGAGCTGATCGATGGGTTTCTTATCCAATTGCAGAGCCAGACCGATGTGGTGGCTGCACGGACTATGCTGCTCAAGACAGTTCAGATTTCCCGGCATCATTTCGATAAGGAAGAACGCCTGGTCTTTCCGATGGCGGAGCAAAATCTCAGTGACAAAACGCTGAGAGAGCTGGGACAGCAGTGGGAGAGGCAACGGCAGGTGGCGACCGTCTAGGTCGTCACCATTATGCCTTGCCTTCAAGGATTCCCCGCAGCTTCGCCTGCAACTCCTCCCTTTTGAACGGCTTTTGGATGAAGCCCGCGAGGCCTTTTCCGGTGAAGCGGTTGATGGTGTCCTGCTCGTTGAAGCCGCTCATCATCAGCACTTTTACTTCAGGGTTCAATTTGCGCAACTCGCGGAAGGCCTGCTCCCCATCCATGTTGGGCATGGTGAGATCCATCAGTACCAGTGTGATGATGCGGCCTTGCTGAATATATTTCTGGACGGCATCACGTCCATCACTGGCGGTGATGACGGAGAAGCCGAATGATTCCAGCAGACGGGCACTCACCATGCGGACGCTCTGCTCATCATCCACCACCAGGGCCGTGCCGTTGCCTGACCATTCCTCTTTCTGCGGGGCGGGAAATTCCAGCGGAGCTGCCGGGCCGCTGGCACTTGGCAGCAAAAGCCTGAACGTCGTGCCTCGACCCTCCTCGCTGTAAACCTTGAGCGCCCCTTTGTGCGCACGGACGATACCTTGCACGGCGGCCAATCCCAATCCGCGTCCGGTGAATTTTGTCGTGAAGAACGGGTCGAATATCCGCGTGAGCGTTTCCTTGCTCATGCCGCAACCCGTATCGCTGATCTCGATGTAAATGTAATTGCCTTCGGGCAAGTCAGGGGCCAGATGTGTGCCGCCGAGGTAGGCGCGATCAGCGCGCATCACCCCGGTGGCCACCGTGATGCTTCCGCTGTGCTCGCCGATCGCGTCGGAGGCGTTGATGACGAGGTTCATCAAGATCTGGCGCAATTGGGTGGCATCACCTGAGATGGGTGGCAGGTTGCGCGCGAGACGGAAGTTCAGCGTGACTTTCTTGCTGATGGAGAGTTGCAGCAGGCTGGTGATCTCTTCCACCAGCGCGGTCACATCCATGTTTTGGACGATGAACCGGCCTTTGCCGGCATAGGCCAGCATCTGGCGGCACAGTTCGGCGGCGCGTTGGGAGGATTTTTCCACCTGATCGAGATGTTCGAACAGGATGGGATTTCCTGGAAACTCCAGTTTCGCCAGATTCGCATGCCCCAGGATGCCGGTGAGCAGATTGTTGAAATCGTGGGCGATGCCGCCTGCCAATACGCCCAGGCTTTCCAGCTTTTGAGTTTCCTGCAGCTTCTGTTCGAACTTGGCCTGCTCCGCTTCCGCCGCTTTCTCCTTGGTGATATCACGGCTGATGCCCACAAGGCCGATGATCGCTCCAGCGGAATTCCGCAACGCCACCTTTGAAGTAAGGAAATATCCCTGTGTTCCGTCCGGCAGCTTGCACGGTTCTTCACGGTTGATGATTGGGCTGCCGGAATTGATGACGGCCATGTCATCCTGAAAATATAGCTCGGCCACTTCCTGGGAGAAGTAATCAAAGACAGTTTTGCCAACGATGTCCCCGGTGGACTGCAGGCGGAGGATTTTCCGGTTGGCTTCATTCGTGGCGAGGAAGCGCCCCGCCTTGTCCTTGACGAAGATCGGGTCGGGCAAGGTGTCGATCAGCGTGTGCAGCAACTGGCGTTCCTCGATAAAAGCCTGTTCAGCTTGACGCCGTTCGGTGATGTCTATACTCAGGCCGATGACGCCTGCAAGCTGCCCGGATTCTCCTTTCAGAGGAGCGCCAAAGACTTGCACGGGCAAGCGCGAGCCATCACGGCGCAAGTACTCGATCTCATAGGCTGAAGAGATGCCTTGCATCCGTTCCTCCAGATGCGCGGGCAGGTTCAGCTTGAATTCTGGAGCGATGAAATCGCGGATGTTCTTGCCTTCCACCGGTTCGTTGAGCGGAAGACCGAGCATCTGACGCAGCACGGGATTCAGGTAACGGATCTGCTGACCGTCCGGTTCAAGCTGCCAGACACCCACCGGGGCGTGTTCGACCAGGGAGCGGAATCGGGATTCGCTTTCGCGTAGCGCCATCTCGGCGAGCTTGCGCTCACGGTTTTCATGAGAGAGCTGCTCATTGGTCGTCTTCAGCTCGGCTGTCCGTTCGGACACCTGCTCCTCCACCACTGCGGCGCGACGACTGATGGTCAGGACGAGAAAGGCGACCAGTGCGGTGATGATGGTTCCTCCCATGGTGACGGCCGGTACGCGTGAGGGGTCCATGGAAGCGAGCCATTCGGGTGCCGGGCGGAAATAATAGACCAGATCCCTTTCTCCCATCCGGATGGTCTGCATGCTGCTTAATCCCGCCCGCATCTCCTCTCCATTAACTGGAGGCGCAGGTGTGCCGCGAAGGCGGGAAGAGTGAAAGTAAAGCTGTCGTTGTTCCGGCGGTGCATCCATGTCTTCGATGAGGATGTCTACTCCGCCTGGCGAAACTTGCCCCAGGATGCCTTCCACCAGATCGCCCAGCCGGAAGACGATTTGCACGTAACCCGCCAAAAGCCGACGCCGTTCTTCCACGGTTTTCGGGATGATTTGTCCTTGATAAACTGGCGAGATGGAGATGAGGCCCTCCTGGTTGCCCATCTCCTGCACCAGCCGGAATTTGCCGGTCAAAACGGTGTCTGCTTCATCCCGTCCTTTTGCCAATGTCGCACGCGAGGGGCCGAAGGCGAGATCGAAACCCAAGGCCGGTTCATTCCCTTTATACGGAGCAACGTATAGGATGGGGAAGTGGTCATTGGTGGCTGGTGCGGGGATTAGACGCCCTTGATCATCGCGAACCGAGAACATGAAATTGGTATGGCCGGCTTCCCGCATCTTCTGCTCGACTGTGGCCCGGTCGTGCTCGGAAACGCGGGGCACCCATTCCAATGCCTGGATGGGGGGATGACGTTTGATGGCGTTTAGCGCGATCTCGGTGAACTCCGTCTCCTTGAGGTCAGGCTTGAAGACCATAAGGTTACGAAGCGAAAACAGCAGTTCTTCGTAATTCTGCCCGGCGGACTCGAACAGGCGGATGCGGCTCTCGACCAGCCTTTGAAAACGCACTTTCCGCTGCTCCTTCTCCGAGCGTTCGATAAAGAAACAGATGGTATAAGTGACGAAAGCACCCAGCAGCAAAATGAAGAGCGTGAGGAAAATCTCCCTTTTGGACAGCGTTGGCCTGAGGGCCGGTTTGGCGTTCAGGTGTCTCACGCAATGGATAGGGTAGGATAAAAAGACAAGCCGGTAAACCCCGCATTAGCACCATTTTTTGTCATAGCAAGGAATCTATTCCGCTTCATCGGCATAGTCAGTAAAATGGGGTTTTTCCCGGCTTGTTACCGGGCCGGGCGTTTTGTAGTCTACTGCTCATGCCAGATGTTTTGAAATTTGTCCATAACGGGGCCGCCAAGATCACACCTCAGATATTGGCGGGTGTACATCACAAGTTGCCATTGTTGAAAGTGGAGTTTGCCCAGATCAATGCACCCAAGTTCCCGCATCTGGTGGATCAGCTTGAGTTTCTGGCGGATGTGGTGGAAGATTATGCCGAGAATGCGGATAAGGAACTGCCCTACTTTGCCATCGCCAGCGCGGTTTTCGCCCTCGTATATGCCCACCGCCAGTTTGATCTGATCCCGGATGATGTGCCGGAGTTTGGTCATGCGGATGATTCCAGCGTGGTTCGGGCCGTGTTGATGGAGTACGAACGCCCGTTTGCCGCCTATGCCGCACGGCACGGGATGAAATGGTCCAAAATCACGGTGAATCCCTGAGGTGAACATTCTTCCAAGCAAAACCCGCAAGGCGCGGAACGCCTTGCGGGTTTTACATTTTTATT
The DNA here is from genome assembly GCA_036405135.1 of Verrucomicrobiia bacterium. Lineage (NCBI taxonomy): Bacteria > Pseudomonadati > Verrucomicrobiota > Verrucomicrobiia > Verrucomicrobiia bacterium. The sequence goes on from DASWYF010000003.1 coordinate 24,824, forward strand.
TGCGTGGGACGGTTCAGTTGCCGGTGTATTCGAAGACGTGCAGGACAAGTTCGCCACCGCCGAATTGCACGCTGTTGATGTAGAGGAGTGCATCACTGTTCAAGGTGATCTCCTGGCCGGTCTTGAGCACGGCGATGCGGCGCATCTCCTTTTCCTGCACTTCGGTGTCCACGATGGCCCAGATCCACACATTCACATCGATGGGCTGGGCCGTCAGTATCTGCGCGCCCACAGGCATTTCGACTTCCTGCGTTTCCTGGCGTTTCACCTTGTACTTGTAGATCGTTTTCATGCTTCAAAAAAGCTCCGGGAAATCCTGATGATACAGGATGATCAACGGGTATTCACCGCAAAACGACCGGGGAAAACTCTTTGACTGTCAGTATACTTACCAGTCTTCTGCGCCATGTAAAGCCGCCAACCGGACCTGACCCGCCATGGACATTTGGTCTGGTCCGCCGCGTTGAGCGGGGAAGGGGGAGCGGAAGCGAGGCAAAATTGAGCGGGAAAAATACTTGTTCGTATCGGCGGTGCTACCTAGGCTTCGCGCAGATGGCCCGAGCGACCGGTTCGCCCAGAAGTGTCAACCACCGGTGGGCGGGCTGTGCCTTGCCAGGCCCAAGACATAAAGAATGCAGGAACAGGCGGTCAATGTAGGTGCAAGTGAAACGGCACCCATATCCCCGCTGGTGCGTCCTTATCTGGCGCCCGGCGAGATGTGGCGGCGTCCGCTACCTTATTTGGCCAAGGACCACCTCACCCGTTTCCTGACCCGGCTGGCCTTGCAGCTTTATCGCAGGCATTTTCTGGAGGTGCGTGGTGCGGAGCGTCTTAAAGCGGGCAACGATCCTTACATCGTGGTGCTGAATCACAGCCAGCGTTCTGAGGCCATCCTGATACCGGGTCTTCTGTTCTTTTTGCGCGACGGCAAGCGCGTCCATTTCATGGCTGATTGGAATTTTTGCCTTTTTCCGCCAGTGGCCATATTATATCGCTGTGCACAGGTGATCACGCTGGTGCGGAAACCGGCCAAGCCCAAGTTCCTGAATATTTTCAAGCCGCTGTTCGTAGATAAATTGCCCGCCTTCGAGCGGGCCAGGCAACGGCTTGCTGAAGGTGCCCCGGTAGGCATTTTCCCTGAGGGCACGGTGAACCGGAATCCCAAGGAACTGTTGAAGGGATTTTACGGGGCGGCGCAACTCTCCTTGGAGACGGGTGTGCCGTTGCTGCCGGTGGGTGTGCGGTTTCCAACGAATCCGGAAGGGCAGCCCATCCAGGAATCGTCACCGCAAGTGATTGAGATCGGGGAACCGCTGGTGCCGGAAAAGAAGATCGCCGAGCCGACCCCGGAAGAGGTCAGGGCATGGCACGCGCGCATGATGGAAGAAATCTCCCGGCTGTCCGGGAAAACATGGAAGTCGAATAGCAAACGCAAATGACACTCTCTCTGAAAAAACGCACACGGGTGACGCGGGTGAATACAGAAGCAGACCGTCTGCACGCCATCACGGTGTTAAAAGCCACCTACCATGAAGAAAAGAACTGGGTGGCCAATGAACAGAAGATGTTCATCAGCGAAGATCTCACCGACCCGAAAGTTTCCTGGTTCGTCGTCTTCGTGGAAGAGAAACCCGTGGGTGTCTTGCGTGTCTTGTATGAGCTGCCCTTGGATGTTTACAAGGAATACGGTTTCAAACAGCTCGGTAACGGTGTGGATATCGAGGGCTTCGTGAAGGCAAACAAGATCGCCGAGATCGGCCGCTTCGCCGTGCTGCCAGATTACCGCAAATATATCGTGGTGGTGGGAGCGCTCATGCGTGAAGCCAGCAAAGAAACCGTGCAACGCGGATTCACGCATTACATCACGGATATCTTCGAAGGTGAGAAGCACAGCCCGTATCTCTTCCACACGCGCGTGATGGGATTCATCCCGGTTGCCACACATGATGTGGGTGAGTTGAATTGTCCGCTCCGCCGCATCACCATGGTCTTGGACATCAAGGCGGCCTACAACCGCCTGCGAGATTCCAATGGTTTCGTGTTCCGTTTCCTCACGGAAGATTGGGATGCATCACTCCATGAGAAACTGCGGGAAAGCGACCCGAAGAAAAATACGGAAGGGATGCTGATGGCGATGGCGAGGGCTTATGGGCTGGTGGGGAATTGAGCGCCAATCCTTGAATGCCTGTTTTGCAGAAAAAATGCGGGCCGGTCTTGAGGACCGGCCCGCCTGCGTTTTTTAAATGATCGTTCAGGCCAGCTTGGCGAGGACGTCCTTCACTGCGGCGAAGTTCGGCAATTCCTTCGGGGTCGGAGTCTGTTCGCTGTATTGGATGACGCCGTTCTTGTCCACCACGAACGCGGCACGGGCGCTGACGGAGCCGAGACCGATCAGATCACCAAGCAGCACGCCGTAATCTGCAGCCGTCTTCTTGTTCAGATCGCTGGCGATGGTGATGCCGATCTTGTTCTGGTTCGCCCAAGCTTCCTGGGCAAACGGGCTGTCCACGCTGATGGCGATGACTTCCGCGTTCAGGCCCTTGTAGGCGCTGAGCCCGGCGGTGATATCGCACATCTCCTGTGTGCAGACGCCCGTGAAAGCGAGCGGGAAGAAGAGGATGACGGTGTTCGTCTTGCCGAAGTTTTCGCTGAGTTTCACATCCTTCAAGCCTTCAGCGGTCTTGGATTTCAAAGAAAAGTCAGGAGCCTTGGAGCCGACAGAGATAGCCATAGTTTGAGCAATTGATGGTTAGCTGTTAATTCGCCCGGTATTTATAAGTGACTGAGCCAGCGGGTGTCAAAGGGCAATCGATTAGTTTTTGGGCGCCCCTTCCATTTGTTTGAAGAGTATCACCATGGTATTCCTTGATCTTTGAAAGCCCTTCAGGATGTTGAGGGTTGTGAAGAGTGCTTCATGGCTCATTCATCCAAAGCTGCGAGCACTTCGGCTGCGTGTGTTCCGGTTTTGACCTTGGTCCACGTCTTTTTGATGATTCCGTCCGGGCCGATCAGGAAGGTCATCCGGTGGATGCCGTCGAAGGTCATGCCCATAAACTTCTTCTCGCCCCAGACGCCAAAAGCCTTGGCGATGGCCAGGTCGGTATCTGCGAGCAACGGGAAGGGCAGGGAGTATTTGGTGGCAAACTTGAGGTGGGATTTGACCGAATCACCGCTGACCCCAAAAAGAATGGCCCCCTTCGCTTTGATCTGGTTGTAACTGTCCCGGAAGCCGCAGGACTCCGTAGTGCATCCCGGTGTGTTGTCTTTGGGGTAAAAATAGAGAATCACCATTTTGCCCCGATAGTCTTTAAGGGAAATGACTTGTCCGTCTTGAGTCGGGGCCGAGACGTCAGGCGCGGGATTTCCCGGTAAAAGGGGGCTGGGTTCCGGAGTTTGCATAAGTAGTAGTTTGAAAAAGGCTTACGGCGGTTGTGGATATTAGGCGGTGTTTAAGAAAAAGCAAATTAGGGTTGCCGATATTGATGGTAAGGGAAAACCCTAGGGAAAACGAGCGGGCCTACGGATGGTCAAAATTGACCTTCAATGCTTCAATTTGAGCAAGATAGAGCCATATGCTTGCTTGGACTTAGCAATGAGAAACTGAGCAAGGAAAGTGGAGCAGTGGGTAGAGACATTTGGCTATGCTTGATTAAATTGCCTACTCAAGATTAATTTGAGTTTTGGAATGGGCAGTGTGACCACATGAAGACGATACTGACAATCCTGTTGGCCCTAGCCGGTCTAAGTGCCTTGGCGCAAACGGCTCCGGCACGTGTGGCTGCGCCGCGTACGCAAATTTCACTGGCCCCGGCACCTGACAGGGGCATGACTGTCTCAGTGGCGGGCACCAAGTATGTTTTGCCGCAGGAAATGTCGTCGTTGGATAAGGCAGCAAAAGCCGCTGGATTTACCGTGAGTATAGTTACGGCAAAACCTCCTTATGAATTGCGTATCAACAGCCTCACTCACGAAGTGGTGATTGATGCGGCGGGTTTTGAGGGGTGGGGCAGCAAGGTGGATTTGGGTGCTGCCTGCCAGATCATTCCTGATTTCTCCCGCCAGATCATTGACCTTGCCACGCCTGCTGCGAATACCAATGCGGTTGTCCTGCGTTTTCATGATGGCGGCAAAGCCAGCATGAGCGGCGGCTCCACCCTGCGTTATGATGAGTTTAAAGACCGTTCCTACTACGTCTCTGGTAACGGCAAAGTGGATGCCGAGAATGCGGATGGCCAGACGATGCAGCTTTTCTCTTTCGTTCCCCCCATGACTGGAGGACCCCTGGTGGAGGAAACAGGTGCTGATGGGGGCAAACGCACAAAACGGCTCAGCCCGCTCATCATGGCCCGTGGTGCGGGTGAATTGCTGGAGAAGGTGCAGATCGGCATGGCGCAATTCCAATGGGAGTTCGAAAAGGAAGGACAGAAAACTGTGTCCCTGACGAACGGCACCACCGCCGTCATCTACATGAGTCCGGACCGGACCGCTCTCCGCTGGCGCGTGACGAAAGGTTACATCCGCTTCGGCATGGAGCAGATCCGCTGCTGGCAGGCCCAAATCCTGACGGACCAAAAAGCTGACTTTCAGTGGGACTCTACCAACCTCATGGTGGATACCCATAACAACTCGGACTCTGACATCTTCCCGGCCAACCGAGATATTCTCTGCACGCTCTCCCGTTCCATCACCTCCAGCACCGGTCCTGGTGGCACCTTCCAGTATGCTTTGCTTGATGATTGCGACAAGTTTGTAGGCAGCGGCTATGGCAACGACGTGCACATTTACAACATGCGCACGGGCAAAGGCTTTGAATTGGCCAATGGGAACGTGCAGTTTCGCAACGGTTCGCCGGTGACCAGCTCTTCCGGCGGTCAAAAACCCGAGGTCAAGCTCGCCTGGAATGATGGTTCGGCGCTGCAAGTGGGCAGCGCAGCCGGTTCCGTCGCCGTGGAGCCGGGTGGCAAGCAGACACTTACCTTGGACGGCCATGGTGAACTGAACATCAACTACAGCGGATCAGGAGTCGTCGGGGTCGATTCTGTATCCGGCGAGTATACGTTGCTCCCCAAAATTTTACAGGACTGGAAATTTGAGATCGGGGCAGATGATTCAGTGGTATTCACCTTAGATACCCAGAAGGGGGTTTTCACGGTTCACTCCAAGATCGGCAACAATAATCCGGTCAATGTGGGCTCGCCGGATGGGTTCAATCCTGTGTTGTATCCAGATTCCACGTTGACTTTCGTGCTGGCTCCTACCGGCCTGACTTTGGGCCGCACCGATGGAACGATCATCTTTTATGAGGCAGCCGGTACTGGAACCATCAGCGGACAGGGTCCCACACCGCCGACTGCATCCCCAGGCGGCACATTGCCACCATCGTTCGGTTCAACGATCGGCGGCATTGATCCTACCTTGTTAAGGGTGGAGCAGGCTCCGGTCAGCAATTTTAATTGAGGCGCACAAAAAGGGACTGATGAATCTAACAAGCGCCTGGGAAAAGCGGCTGGAAAACAGTTGTGGGAAACTAGACAGAGCCATCCGGCTTTGGGTCCTTGGCATTGGCATCATGATGACGATGGCGACAACGGCAGACGCGCAAGTGGGTGAGGATTTCCTCAGCCGCACCGGTCCGACGCCGCCATACCGTTCGCCCCAGCCGAACCGCTATAATCTGAAATGGGGTGAACTGACTGGCCGGTTGACGGGCACTGTTGTCGCCGAGTTCAACGATAACATCAACCTGTCGGAGAACAACAAGGTGGCGGATATCTCCATCGGACCTGAGATCGGTTTTGGTTTCCTGTATCCGATCTCTGACCGGAATGTGCTTCAACTGGATATCGGAGTGGGTTACCGGTGGTACCTGAACAGCCCCGATGTCAGCACCATCACGGTATCGCCGCGGTCCAGTTCACGGCTAGATTACTACCTCTATTTCGAAGAGGGCAGGGTAAACCTGCATGACATCTTTTATGTGCAGATCAGCCCGGTGGATATTGCGGCGGCGAACAACGCTGCCGGGGGCGGGGTCAACCTGTCCCGCTTCCAGCGCTTTGTGAACACGGTGGGCATTTCCTCCGACTGGCGTCCCGCCAAGCAATGGGTGTTCTACGCCGGTTACGACTACACGATCGACCGTTCGTTGAATTCCGATTTCACCAGTCTGGACCGGGATGATCACACCTTCACCTCGGGGGTGAATTATGTGGCCAATTCACGCCTCACGGTGGGAGCCTACAGTGCCTTTACTTTCTCCATGTATCGTCAGGCAGTGCAGAATGACGGCTGGAATTTCAGCATCGGCCCGCGTTTATCCTATCAATTGACCAAGTTCATTTCGCTGGAGGCTTCTGCCGGCTGGACCACGTCGGATTACTTCGATACTGGCTCCATCGCCGACCAGTCGAACTTCAGCAGTTTCACCTATCAGGCAGGTGTGCGGCACACGATAAACAAGCGGACCAATCATGGCTTGCGCGGTGGTCGCAGCCTAGGTTTGGGTTACGGCAGCAATTTCACGGACACCTACAACGTCCAATACAGCATCAACTGGCTTGCCTCCCAAGGGGTCTCGATTTACAGCACCCTTGCTTACGAGCATATCGGGGTTTCCAATTTCGGCGAGTCGGCCAACCGTTACCTTTTCAACATCGGCAGCGGCTTCAAGTTAAGCCGCCAGTGGACTATGGGTGTGAGTTATACACTGGGACTGAAAGAATCCGATACGGCTGGCAACGATTACATCCAGAACCGCATCACGATCGACCTGACACGCCAGTTTTAATTTGATTATGAAAATGCGTCTTTTTCTTTTCGCGTTGCTGATGTTTGCCGTTACCGGCATGCAAGCACAGGAACAGCCGCAGTCCGTTACCAATGCACCCGCAAAGCTGGATGTGATGGACAAGGTGCGCTTCCGCGTGGAAGAGGACCCCTCTACCGGCAGCAAAGTGGAAGCGGTCGGGCCGCTGGGCCGGCTGACGGTCCCTGTCAGCATCGGGTTTGATGACCCCGTGGTCTCGGTGGATGCCAAAGGTTTGACGATCGATGAGGTGAGTGAGGCTTTGCGCAAACAGTTGGAAGGCAAATATTACAAGAAGGCCACCATCAAACTTTCCATCGTGGATAAAAGCCAGAAGGTCGGACAGGCATTGTTCATCGGCGAATGCCGGGGGGTGATGCCGCTGCCTCCAGGAGAAGAAGTGCTGCTTTCCACCGCATTGATCAAACTGGGCTACAGCGAGTTTGCCAATCTGCGGAAGGTTGAGGTGTTTCGGGAGGACAAGATCTCCGGAAACAAACAGGACGCCCTGGTCTTTGATATGGAATCGGTGATCAAAAAAGGCGATCGCAGCAAGAGCAAAGACCTTGTGCTGCAGGATGGAGACCGCATCAATGTCCGCGAGAAAACTTTCCTTTTCAAATAATGAGCAAAGGCGCCCCCAATCCTTTATACGGCCCGGCGGCTGGCGGTACGTCGCTGGTGGATCGCATGAACCTGTCGATCCATCTGCGGAAGTACCTCAAACTTTTTGGACGCCGCCTGTGGATCATTCTGGTGTGTGTTCTGGCCGGTGGTGGAATCGCGTTCTACCAGGCCAAAAATTCGCCGAATATCTACCAGGCCACTTCCACCTTGGGCATCAAGCCACGTCTGCGGACCGGCGTTGAAGACAGCAAGGTCGTCGTGCAAGAGGTGGCTTTTCAAGAATCGCAATTGCAATATCTCAGCAGCATCAAGAGCCGTGTGGCGGAGAAGTTTACCGATTATAAATCACCTTCCGGACTGGCCAATCCCGCCGTCACTTCCATGAGTACCTCGGTAGGTGCGGGTTCCACGTTCATTCTGACGGTGCAGGGCAATGAGTTCGACATCGTCCAGCAGCATGCCCGCACTTGGGCCCGTGAGTTCGTGAAATTCAAGATCGAGCAGAGGGAAGACCTGCTCGGCATCAGCGGTATCGAGACACGCAATGACATCCAGCGGAACGAAAAACAACTGGAACAGATCCGTCGCGATATGGACGCCTTCCGCAAGAAATACAACATCGGCAGTGTCATCGAGACGGGGAAGGCCGCCCAGCAGCGTCTGGACAGCCGTTTGGAGGAATTGAACAACTTGGTTTTCCAGCGTCAGGTGCTGGAAAGCACGACGGCCGAGGAGCTCGCTGAAGGATTGTACAAGCAACGTGAAAGTGGCGCTGAGGACGGCAAGAGATTGCCTTTGGACAAGGCAGATCTGATAAATGTCGACACCTCGATGGAAGAGGGGCAGATCGCGCAGACCAAGTTCGCCCTTCTGAAACGTCAGGCGGAAAAAACGGAAAATGTCAACTTGCTCCCTGAGCATCCTTATCTGCAAAAAATCCAGCGCGACATCGACTCCTTGGAGCGTGATCTGAAACTGCAGGAGAAAGTGCTGGCTGAGAAACGGGCCGAACTTGTCAAGACCGCGCGGCAGATGCAAGAGGCCAAGATCGCCTCCCTCAAACGGACCGAGGCGGCAGTGAACGATTTCATCGCCAACCTCAGGACCGAGGTGCAGAAATCCTACAGCCTGCAGAACGAGTATATGAAACTCGAAGAGGATGAGGCGCGAGCCAAGGCAAATCTGCTGACTCTGCGCGAACGCGAGATGAGGATCGACCAGAGCAATGCTGCCGATGAGATCATCTCTGTGATGGAGGAAGGCGCTGGCTCGCCCGAACCTATCGGCCCAAACCGCCCCAAGATGATCACCAACGGTGTGTTGGCAGGCTTTGGCCTGGGGCTGGTGTTTGTGTTCCTCTTGCATCGTCTGGACGACCGTCTGGAGCTGGCTGAAGACATCGAGGAGGAATTGGAAGAACCTGTGCTGGGGCAGGTCCCGCAAGAGGATAACAAGTCCCTCCGCGACGGGCGTCTGCTGGTCACAAACCTGGATGAGCACAGCATGTTCGCGGAATCCATCCGTGGCGTCCGTTCAGCCATCATCTTCGGCAATCCTGACCAGCCGAAGAAGACGATCATCACCACGAGCGCCGTGCCCGGTGACGGCAAGACGACCTTTACCGTAAACTTCGCCGCCACCTTGGCTGCTGCAGGCAACCGCGTGCTGCTGGTGGATTGCGACCTGCGGCGTGGCAATATCCATGGTTATTTCCAGACATCTCGAGAACCCGGCCTCACAGAAGTTCTCGCCGGTCAGATCCATTGGGCGGATGTGGTCCATGACACCCCGGTTCCCAATCTGAAAATCATCTCCACGGGCAAGTTGCCCGGCAATCCGGGCGAACTGCTCATCAGCCCCGCCATGGAAGAGTTCGTGAAGGAAGCACGTGAAGAGTATGACCATATCCTCTTCGATTGCCCGCCATTGACGGCCATCGACGACACCTTCTGTCTGCTCAACTTGGCGGATGGCATGCTCTTCGTCGTGAAGGCAGGCCAGACTTCGATGCGCTTCGCCAAGAACGCCCTCTCCCTCGTGCGTCAACGTGGCGCGCACATCTTCGGCATAGTTCTGAACGGCATCACCACGGATCACCCGAGTTATTATTACAATTATTACTACCATGCCTACTACCGTACGGCGAAGGATGCGCCGTTGACAGAGGGCAATGTCTCACCTGCCAAGAAGATGGCTTCCCGCAGTGGTGGGCGCCGCCGTATCCATTCCATGGAGGTGGAAGCGCATGCCCGTTCTGGCAATCCGGTTTCACCTGAGGAGATCGCCACGCAGGAGCAGAAAAAAGCAGAAGATTTCAAGGCGCGTCGTGCCCAGAAGCTGTCACAACAGCAACCCTCTTCTCCCTCTGAGAACCCGGCTCAGTCAAGCACTGACAACAAGGCCTGAACAGATGATGGCGCAAGGCGAATTGGGTTGAGGAACCTCAAAAACCCGACAACCTAAGACCGTGCGCTCCCATCAGGCAAAAGCGGCAAATGCGAGCAGCTCGTTCAGTTCACTGGCGGGCATGCTTTTCCTGCTGCTGACCGTGGCGCTCGCGCCATTGCTGTTCGGCAGTGTCACCACCGAGGCCCAAGGTGTCTTGGGCATTTTGCTCGGCGTTTCCCTTTGGTTTGCCACTCGTGAGTGGCGCGAATCCGTGCCCCTGCTGCCGCGATGGCTCCTCGCCGTATTCGTTGCAGGCTTGGTCATCAGTCTTCTGCCGCTGCCTCTGGCGTTGGTGAAAGTCCTTTCTCCGGCTCGCGCCGATCTGGCTGCGCGTTTTCCTCTCCAGCCGGAAGCGGCAGGCTGGACCACGTTGACACTCTCCCCGGCACTGACGCTGCGATGGCTGTGGCAGTTCTTCCTGTTGGCCATCCTGTTTTCTCTTGTACGGCAACTCGTGCGCCTTCCCGGAGCCGTGCTCTGGCTGGCAGCTGCATTGGGAGCTGGCATTGTCGGGCAGATCGCTGCCGAAACTTATTACGCCGGAGCCTCTGAACGCATGGTGCTTGGACTCTGGCCGGTACGTTGGGGAAACAGCGGAGGAACTTTCGCCAACCGCAATCATTTCGCCGGCTGGCTCATGGTGGCGGCTTTGATGCTATGTGCCGTTTCAATCCGTTTTTTTAATCCTCTGCGCTCCAGACGTGCTGAAGAATCCGCAGCACCGGCACGTCAACCTTGGATTGCCTGGCTGCTACTGGGGTTGGCTGGCGGCGCCATGACTTTCGCCTTGATGAGCGGTTCCCGTAGCGGGCTGTTGGCCCTCCTCACGGGCGGTTTGATGCTTGTGCTGGGCCTGAAAAAGCATTCTTCCAGCCGCAGGCGCGGATTTGCTTTGTTGGCACTGGCATTGGTACTGATGCTCGCGGCTTTGCCTTTTGCCGGGCTGACGCTGGACCGACTCACCAAAACTCAGGATGAGACTTCTGCCAGTTACACTAAATGGCGGTTATGGAGTGACGCCGTCACGGTGTTCGACAAATTCCCGCTCATGGGCTCGGGCTTGGGAACGTACGTTCGCAGCAATATTCTTTTCAAATCCGCCGGTGGCGACAGCACGGCCTGGCACGCGGAGAACGATCTGTTGCAATGGATTTCGGAGGCGGGCTTGTGGGGCGTGCTGGTGTTGGGCGGTTTTGCGATCTGTTTTTGGCGTAAAGTAGTGCGCTGGTTCTGGTCCTCGCGTTGGAAGACCCAAGAGCCGGAGCTGGCCTTGGGCGCATTTGCCGGGCTGGTAGCCATCATGACTCACTCGATCTTCGACTTCCCCTGGCAGGTGGTGGCGAACGCCTCTTTGGGCGCGGTGATGCTAGGCATCGTCGTCGGACTGCGAGACGCGAGCGAGCCGGAGGCCGCGTTCAAGCTCGCCTCACGGCAACGTGGGATAGCTCTCGCCTTGAGCGGTTTGTTGCTCGTGGTCTTGAGTGTATTACCCATGCTAAGTTTCCGGGAGTATCGTCTGGCGCAACAAAAAGCTGTGGCAACGGACAAGGCGTTAAAACATTCGTTCGCCGCTGTGTTGCTGTGGCCGTTGAATACTGAGCGTGCCAATCTTTGGCTGCGGCTGCAGGTCGCGAGCTGGCGGGACGATGTAAACGCCTTACCCAATGCGGAAGATACGCGCGTTTTGTTCACGAAGTACCTGCGGCTTGATCCGCTCAACTGGGAGTTGCGATTGGAGCGTGCCTGGTTGGACATCGCCTTCATCAAGGACCGGCAAGCTGCTGTAAAGGAAGCGACCTTGGCCACGGGACTTAATCCCAAACAGGCTTTGATACCGCTTAAGTTCGCCGCCGCGCTGGCTGATCGCGATCCGGAAAAAGCGTGGGAATTTCTCCTGCTGGCGGATGTGACACAGCCGCGTTTGTTCAAGGAGCGTCTGGAGATCGCCTGGCAGATCCGGCAGAACGCCACGGAGCTGTGGTCTTTGATCCCGGCAACAGATGATGGCTACAAGGCCTTGGCCGAATTTGCCTTGAGCAAGAAACTTCCCACGCTGGCGGTGAAGGCATACGACAAGATGCTCCTGCCGCCTGCCGGTGCCCAACGGGCGGAGAAATTTATGAACGCCGGGCGCCTGGATCTCGCCTTGCAAGCTCTGCCGGAAAAGCCCGCGACTCCACAGGAACGCCTGGCACTGGCCAAGATCTATCATCAGGCTGGCGATGCGCCACGCAGCTTGAGTTTGTTGGAGCCCTTGCTGCAAGGCACAGGGGCAAACGGCTTATGGTTGGATAGAGTCCCGCTCACTGCTGCGCCTGATGTGGTGCTGCGGCTCTGGAAAAGCGGCGATCGCAATGTGTCGCTGGCTTTGCAGGTCGGTGAAGTGGTGATGTCGGAGACGCCGGACAGGCGTGATGTGGGACTGTTGCTGCAAGCTTCCGCTACCTATCCCGAGGAGAAGAGGCTGCTCTGGCTGCACTACCGCACCCGTCTGGAGCGCCACGAATTTCGCGCGGCTGCTGAAGTCGGCATTGCGCTGGCGGAAAAGATCGTGAGCCGAAAATAGTTGGCTTCCGTTCCTGATAACAGATCGGCATAACGGAGATAGAATAGAATTATTTCAGTTAGCACGATTTCAGCTCTAGCTTCAAGAGGATGAAGCGCACTGCATTGCTTTACCTGTTGATGTTCGTGGTGGCGATACCCGCCATCATGTGGGTATTGCATCAGGGGGCTTCTTTGCCAGCTCCTTCAGGCACTTCTGCTGTTGTTGTGCAAACGGCTTCCGAGGGTGGCTCTGCTGTTCAGGCGATGTTTTCCGAGATGGCTGCGCATTCGGCTGCCCCTTTGGGACGTCTCTTCATGCAGTTGCTGGTCATCATCGCGGCTTCACGGGTGGCAGGCATGATCGCTACACGACTGGGACAGCCGGCGGTTATCGGGGAGATGACGGCGGGCATATTGTTGGGTCCATCTCTCTTTGGTGCGATCGCGCCGGAGACTTTCGCCTATGTCTTTAAGACTGATTCGCTGGGCGTGCTCAAGCTTTTCAGCCAGATCGGCGTATGCCTGTTCATGTTCGTGGTGGGCATGGAACTGAATGTGCAGCATGTGAAGCAGAAAGCTCATGCAGCGGTTTTGGTGAGTCATACCAGCATCGTGTTCCCGTTCTTCCTCGGTGTCGTGCTGGCGTGGTTTCTCTATACCAACCTCGCAGCGGCAAACGCATCCTTTCTCGCATTCGCTTTGTTCATGGGCATCTCGATGAGCATCACGGCCTTTCCCGTGCTCGCCCGCATTTTGCAAGAGCGTGGACTAACACAGACAAGCTTGGGCAGCACCGCCATTACGTGTGCCGCCGTGGATGATGTGACGGCTTGGAGCATTTTGGCATTCGTAGTGGCTATTGCCCGGGCCACGAGCTTGAACGGTGTGGCGCTGAACCTCGTGGCTGTGCTTGCTTTTATCGCTGTGATGATCTGGGTGGTGAGGCCGTTGTTGAACCGTTCTTTGAAGGCGGATGCGGAAGTGCCTTCGAAGAATACTTTGGCCGGGGTCATCATGGTGGTGATGGCTTCCTCCTTCTGCACGGAGGTCATCGGTATTCACGCGCTGTTCGGCGCGTTTTTGGCAGGTGCAATCATGCCGAATACCGAAGGATTCCGTGAGAAACTGGCAGTGCGTGTGGAGAATTTCAGTTCCGTCCTGCTCCTGCCGCTGTTCTTCGCTTACACGGGCTTGCGCACGCAAGTCGGGTTGTTGAATGACATTTCAGGCTGGATGATGTGTTTGGTAATCATCGCGGTGGCGACGTTGGGCAAGCTGGGAGGGAGTGCCATATCCGCACGGTTCACCGGCATGAGCTGGAGTGAATCCCTACAGTTGGGCGCATTGATGAATACGCGCGGTCTGATGGAATTGATCGCGCTGAACATCGGTTACGACATGGGCATCCTCTCACCACGCATTTTCGCGATGCTGGTGATCATGGCGCTTGTGACCACGATGATGACCGGGCCGTTGCTCACACTGTTCAGCCGCAAGCAAGTGACTGAAACAGCGACGGTGCCTCTAAGGACGTGAAGGCGGCGAATCGTTAAAAAGTTAAATCGTGAACCGGAGAAGTCCGATTCACGATTTTACAAGCTAGTCAGTTCCGCCTCCTGACCTCGGCGGCTACGCTATGCAGCAAATCGCGGCAACGCCTTCTCGATCCGTGCCAGCACACGATCTTTGCCGAGAACTTCCATCAAGTGATAGAGGCTCGGGCCGACCCCACTGCCGGTGACGGCGACGCGAACGGGGCCGACAAGTGCGCCAACTTTCACGCCTGTTTCTGTGGCGGTCGCTTTGAAGACGGTCTGAATGCCGTCTGAATTGAAAGCAGGCAGGGCATTCAACGCATCTCGCAGTTTTTCTACACGCGGTTTGTTCTCGGGCACGAGCTGTTTCTTGGCGGCTTCTTCGTCCGTGACGTAGTCGTCACTGAAATAGAACTTCGCGGTGAGCGGTGTATCAATGAGCTGCTGTTGCTTCTCGCGATAGGTGGCGAGTGCTCCGGTGATGTATTGCTCGGAAAACGCGCTGGTATCGATGCCCGCCTTGTGCAGTTCACGCAGGCAGAGGGCGTTCCATTGCGGGATGGGCGCGGTCTTCAGATACTCGGCGTTCATCCACTGCATCTTCACCATGTCGAAGCGGGCATTGCTACGCAGGATGCCGGGCAGATCGAAACGTTCGATGATCTGCTGGATGGGCATGACCTGACTGCCGTCCTTAGGCGACCAACCGAGGAGGCAAAGATAATTCACCACGGCTTCCGGCAGGAAGAAGCCATCCATGTAAGTCTGCATGGAAGCGCCCGTGTCGCGTTTGCTCATCTTGGAGCCATCGTTGTTCAGGATGAGCGGGATGTGCGCGTATTTCGGGGCTTCAGCACCGAAGGCGCGGAAGAGGGCGATGTGTTTGGCGGTGTTGCTCAAGTGATCTTCACCACGGATGACGTGCGTGATGTTCATCAGCAAGTCATCGATGACATTCACGAGATGGAACACAGGTTGGCCATCGGAACGGACAAGGACGAAATCGGGTTCCACTTCTTCACGATCCGTCAAAGCGCGGGAGACATCGCCGACGACGAGGTCGGGAATAAGGATGGGATCGCGCGTCATGCGGAAACGGATGGCGCCATCCTTCTCATACGCCATGTCCTTCTTCAGCAGGATCTCGACGTGTTGACGATAGATATCCGAGCGCTGGGACTGGAAGTAAGGGCCTTTATCACCCTTGGACGCTTTGAAATCCGTGCTGGAGACCGGACCTTCATCCCAATCGAGCCCGAGCCATTTCAGACCATTGAAGATGACTTCGATGGCGGCCTGACTGTTGCGCGCCGTGTCCGTGTCCTCAATGCGCAGCACGAAGGTGCCGCCCGTGTGACGGGCATAGAGCCAGTTAAATAAAGCAGTGCGGGCTCCACCGATGTGGAGATAACCCGTGGGACTCGGCGCAAAGCGGACGCGGACGTTGCTCATGATCTTCTTCTTAAAATTGATCCGCCTCCAACCCGTTGCCGGGCCAAAAGCAGGTCACACAGCAAACCGGATGGGGGCCAGAGCGTCAAGCCAAGGGGAAGGATGGAAAGGGGGTGATTTCAAACGGGTGATGTTCGGGACGGTTCGCCGTAGCATTAACCACCGTGCTGCCGGATTCCAGCCGGCCGTATGTGCGCTTACGTCGGATCAAATCACCATATGGGTGCCTGGCGGATTTCGCTGCACTCGCTTCTTCTTGAGCCTCTTTTGATCTATCGCTAGTTCCCCGACTGCCGGCTGGAATCCGGCAGCACATTGCGTTGCGTTTCTTCAATCACAGTTTCGGCAGAGGCTGCTTTTGCCCTGCGCTGTCTATATGCACAAAGGTCGCGGTAGTGGAGAAGATGATGGCGTCAGACGCATTCGGCCCGCCGGACTTCTTCACATTCACCGAATAATCCACAGACGTCGTTCCTACGCGTGTGCGGAGGACTTCAAAGAGCAGGATGCTGCCAAGTTCCACACGCTGCTTGAACTGCACCTGATTCATGGCCACGGTAACGAACTCGCACGGCGGATAGTCCAATCGCGCCGCCATGTAAGCAGCCTCATCCACCCACTTCAGCAAATTGCCGCCGAAGAGAAAGCCCGCGTGGTTCAGGTGTTCAGGGAGGACGAGTTTGAAGGTTTGCATGGGTTTTGCTGAAAAATCAGGATTATGGAGACTTTGCTTGAAGGTAATGCTTCTGGAGTAAGTCGGGAGACGGGTGGTCGTCTTTTTTCTTGGGTAGAATCATTTTCTTACCATGAAGGGATTGATAGTCTTTGGATTTCAACAGCTCTTTACTGCAGAAAACGGTATGATTCTCGGGGTTGATTGAAATCAATTTTAAATCGAAAAGAGTGTGGATATCAGCGCGAAGTAGTAGGCCGTTTTGAGTTACAGTTTTACCGCCGATAGCATATGGTTCAATGTGCGCAGCTTCTAAGATATCCGTAACGGAAGTGGAGGTTATACAGCATGATGAACCGTAAGCTAACATTAACCTGCGTCTGAATTCCCGTTGTCCTCTGCGTAGAGCAATTGCGCGCAATACTTTCTGTGAGCCATTGAAATCACCATTTTGTTCGAGTTGAAGTGAGATATCTGAGAAGGTCTTTTCACGAAGCTCCTTTGGTTTAAAAAGCTCAGGGTGCGTGTATTTTAGGTAATACCGAATAATGCAGCGTAAATCTTTTCTATACTCCTTCGGGAATTCATTTCCAATGAGACTTTCGGCAATACGTTTGACATCGTCTTCGGAGCTGACTGCCTCCGATGATATAGGGGTGCGCAATTCTCGATCGATGCGGAAAACTAAATTTGAATAAGTATTTAATGTGGAATCCTGAATGCTCAATCCTTCCAGATAATGGCGGAATCCTTTTATTTCTTGAATCATGTTCATTGGTTCGATTTGGAAGGAGTTTTTTTTGAGGCGGTTGGATAAGCTCATCTAGTTGAGAGATAAATTGACCGACACGCGGTGCATATAAAAGAGGAAATGAAGCCATTTGGTGGTTTGCTGCGCTATTGGCAAGGCAACTTTTTCATGATCTAGACTTCAATTCAGATGATATTTTGATCATTTTTGTCGGATTCGGAGACGGGCGGCTTCCTAGGGATAAGAAGACGACCATGAATGACGCCAATCAATTGCTGCGGGAGTATGCTGCGAACGGCTCGGAAGTTGCGTTCCGGGAACTCGTCACGCGCTATGTGGACCTCGTGTATTCGGCGGCGCTCCGCCGGATGCGTGGGGATGCGCATCGCGCGGAAGAGGTGACGCAGACGGTGTTCACCGATCTGGCGCGCAAGGCGGAATCGCTATCGGAGCGCGTGATGCTCGGCGGCTGGTTGCACCGGCACACGGGGTTTGTGGCCAGCAATCTCATTCGCGGAGAGATACGTCGTCAGGCGCGGGAAAAGGAGGCGGCGACCATGATGCTCCATGAATCTGATGAATCCACCTGGCAGGAGATTGCTCCGTATCTGGATGAAGCCATTGATCAACTCGAGGCTGCTGATCGCGAGGCGATCTTGCTGCGCTATTTTGAGAAGCGCGATTTGCGCAGCTTGGGGGCGATGTTTGGTGTGAGTGAAGATGCAGCGCAAAAGCGCGTGAGCCGGGCGGTGGATAAGTTGCGGGAGATGCTTTTGGCGCGAGGAGTGGCACTGACGACGGCATTACTGGGGACGTTGTTGACGGAGCGGGCGGTAATGGCGGGGCCGGTGGGCTTGGCGGCGGGGGTGGGCAGCAAGGCGTTGCAAAGTTTGGCTCCAGCGGGAGCGATGAGTGGAGGTCTAACTTTGCTCTCATGGGGATTGTTCAAAGGGGCATTCGCGGTGTTGGCGATCATCGCTGCAGTCGCAGTGGTGGGCTGGCCGGAAAGACTGCATATGCCTTTTACTGCTTCTGAGGGAGATCACCCGGTGGCTGAGGTGAAGCGAGCGCCTCGGTCAGTTCCATCGACATCACCATCAAAGGCCCCGGTGACGGTTGCAGCAGTGGAACCTGTGGCGATTGACGCAACGCGAACGAATCTCATACGGCTCAAGTTGGTAGCAGATGTCGGTGGTCAGCCGGTGACGGCAGCAATTGTGAAGGTGCGGCAGTGGGAGGATAAGAAAGTGACGGAAGCGGATTTCAAGGTCAATGAGGTGGGCGAGGCGGAGGTGCTGGTGGCGCGGGGAACCGTCACCAAGCTGGAGCTGAGGACACAAGGCGACGGCTATGCGGACAAGCGTCTGCTCTGGTCGCCGGCAGATGGGAAAACCCTGCCGGAATCCTATGTCGTGCGACTGGAGCAGGCGGTGACGATCAGCGGGAGGGTGCTGGATGCGGATGGTCTCCCAGCGGCGGGAGCGACTGTGGCATTATACCACGATATTAATCCCCAATGGGACGAGGTGTTCGAATCGCATGAATTTGGGTCCATTGAAACATTGACGGATGGGAAAGGCCATTGGCGTCTCAGTCGCATTGCGAATGGGATGATTTCGAGAGTTGTGGGCAAGGCAAAGCATGACCTGTGGATCGAATCTCCGGTGCAATTTGTGACCCAAACACCTGAGATGGAAGGACAATTACGGCAGGGGACACATGTGTTAAGATTGGCTCGACCAGTGACGGTGCGAGGTGTGGTGGTTGATCCTGAAGGAATGCCCGTGCAGACGGATATGATCTCCATTCGGAGTTTGAATGCACGTTCGGGAAAAACCAATGACAAGGGTGAGTTTGAGATCACTCATTGTAAACCCGGCACTAACTCGCTGAACGTCTATGTGAAAGGCTTTGTGCCTTTTACCCAAGAGGTGGTGCTGGTGGAAGGGATGGAGCCTTTTCGGATAATGCTCCAGCGGGGAAATACTTTGCGGTTACGGGTGGTCAACACTGTGGGAGAGCCGATACCAGGTGCCCTCATCTTTATGTCCAGTTATGATAATGGGGCAACTAAGGATAAAAAATCACCTGTGCCTGACTTGAACATGGAGTGTGGTCCAGATGGCCGGACCTTTTTACCAAACGCGCCAGACCGGGAACTTATTTTGCGTGTTCGTGCTCCCGGTTACATGTCATCCAGTCATGTCAAGGTGCCTGCAGCAAATGATATGGAGCAGCAGATCGTTCTGCAACCGGCCTTGGTGATCGAGGGAACGGTAAAAGATGCGGAAACCGGACAGCCATTGCCGAAGTTCCGCATCCTTACCGGTTATCCAAGGAAGGAATTGGGTGAGGAAGGGTATCGTCCGGAATGGAGCACGATAGAGCGCTTTCGGCTAAGATTCACGGGAGGTACGTTTCGCCATTCTTTGGAAACACCCGTGTTGGAGGCCAAAACAAATCCGGGATATATCTTCAAATTTGAAGCAGAAGGATACTCTTCCTACATAACCGAGCTTGTGCCCGCTAATGCAGGGACGGTTCGGTTTGATTTGTCGCTGCGGCCCCGGCGTAACCATGGCGTGATGGTTAAACTCCCTGATGGACGTCCGGCATCTGATGTTCTAGTAGGAATAGTTTTTCCGGAAACTAGGTTCAGATTGAGTCATAGAGGTTTCGGTGACGATCCCGACTATTCAGTGCTGAGGAGAACTGATCGATCTGGGATATTGAACCTCATAGAAGATGGCACGGTGCAACGCGTAGTTATCCCGCACGCTAGCGGTTATGGAGAGGAGACGATGGCGGCACTGTTGGATAATCCAACCTTGCAAATCAAACCATGGGGCAGGGTGGAGGGAGTGTATATTACGGACGGTAAATCGATGGCAGGGATCGATGTCATTCTAAATTTTAAAGAGGGAAATAAAAAGGGTGTGAACTTGGATCGGGAAGCATTCAAGGCGACGACCGACAAACAGGGGAAATTCTATTTTAAGCAGGTGCCGTTCGGCCAATTGACGGCGCAGGTGTCGCTACCCAGTGTCACTCAATATGGTATGCAGGTAAGGCCATTTGGTCAGATGTGTGAACTGGAGGTGCGTCCTGGTGAGACGACGCATCTGAAACTGGGTGGTGAAACGTATTCTTTCCGGGGCAATATCGAGTGGCCGCGGGAGGTGGTGGGAAGCAAGGCCAGTGGGGTGCAACTGTTTCTGCTGGCTCAAGGGGTGTCTTGGGAGGCGGCCTTTAAACCCGTGTCGACGCCGGGGATGACCTTGCTTGCCAAAGGCCAGAATGAAGAATGGTCAGCGAAGGATCTGACGCCCGGGAATTATACTGTGTTAGCGAAGTCGTTCGCCACGGTGGGAACCCGCGAGCAACCGCGGGTTACCTATTATCGCGGCACGGTTGAGGTTGTCTTGAAAGAACAAGAGAGTGATACGGTGGTAGATTTTGGCCGTATTGAACTGCAGAAGATAGATCTTAAAAAGTGAGTGCTTGGATAGGGGCGGTGAATGATCTGATCCAGCATCGGAAAGATTTTTCAAAATATTTCACCCCTGTGTCTATGGATGTCACACCCCTCCCATTATGGTAAGGGCATGATTTATGCGACATGGGCGGGTGAGAAAATGAAAACATCACCCAGAACAGAGGGCAGAGGCAGCAAGGCAGGACTTGAGAGTTTGCTTTGTGAAGTGGTCGTGGCAGAGTGGCGGCACGTTATGACTCACCTTGTTGTCCGGCGGCTGGTCTGTTGCGTTCTGCTTCTGTGCGGTTTGGTTTCGGCTGCACGCGCGCAGGAGGTGCGGATGGATGTGGCGGTTTACGGGGCCACGCCCGCGGGCATCGCGGCCTCGATCGCGGCGGCGAAGAACGGGCATTCAGTCATTCTGGTGGAATCTTCAGACCGGATCGGCGGTATGGTGACGAGCGGGCTTTCGTGGACGGATGCGCGCACGCTGGAATCCCTCTCAGGGGCCTATCAGGAGCTTTGCATGCGGGTGGAGCGGTATTACATCTCGCAGCATGGCATCGGTTCTCCGGAGCATGAAGCGTCTTTCCGTGGCTTGCATGGTGAGCCGATGGTGAATCTCAAGGCTTTCTCCCAGATGTTGAATGAGGTGCCGCCGGTGCGTCTGCTGCGGAAGTATCGTCTCGGTGAAGTGGAGGTGGGCGGAACAGCGGAGCGGCCGATGATTCGCACAGCACAGTTCATCGGTGCGAATGGCAATGTAATGATCGTGCGGGCGAAGATGTTCATCGATGCCACGTATGAGGGCGACCTGATGGCGAAAGCGGGGGTGGCTTACACCGTAGGTCGCGAAGGTCCGGATGCGTATGGCGAGAGTCTCGCCGCCGATGTGCCGAAAGGCGGCGATCGTCAGGTGCAGGGATACAACTTCCGTCTGATGATGACGGATCATCCAGATAACCGCGTATTGCCGCAGGCGCCGCAGGGTTACAAGCGTGAGGATTTCGTGGGCGTGCTGGATCTGTTCGCCTCGGGCAAGTTGAAGAAGGTTTTCTCGGGCGATCATGATGGCATCTATCGCACGCACTTGCCGTTGCTGCCGAATCGCAAGGCGGATGTGAATGACACACCTCACGCGCCGGTGCGTCTGAGCATGCCGGATATCAATGCGGGTTATCCCGATGGCGTGCCAGTGGTGCGCAAACGCATCTGGGACCAGCATTATTACTACAACATCGGTCTGCTGTATTTCCTGCAGAACGATTCCGCAGTGCCTAAGAATATCCAAGGGCCAGCACGCGAATGGGGGCTGTGCCGAGATGAGTTCGTGGACAGCGGTTATGTGCCGCCGATGCTTTATGTGCGCGAGGCGCGTCGCATGGTCGGCCAGTATGTTTACACGGAGAACGATACGGCGAAGGCCACGAATGATGTGCGATCCAAGCTCTTCACGGATTCCATCACGATGGGGGATTACTCGCTGAACTGCCATGGAACGGGCCGCACGGGCATGCGCTTTGATGGCAAGCATACGGGTGAATTCTACAAGAGCATCCCGCCGTTTCAGGTGCCTTACGGTGTGATCGTGCCGAAGGATGTGGGCAATCTGCTGGTGCCGGTGGCGGTATCAGCGAGTCATGTAGGTTTCTCATGCCTGCGCATGGAGCCGACGTGGACTTCGCTGGGACAGGCGGCGGGTCATGCAGCGGCTTTGGCGATCCTTCAAGACAAGCCGGTGCAGGACATCTCCGTGCCGTTGCTGCAAGACCAGTTGCACAAGTATAAGCTGGCGACGATCTATCTCACGGATGTGCGGCCGGGGTCGTCTTTGTTCCGCGCAGCGCAATGGTTCGGCACGCGTGGTGCGTTCCATGGTTTGGTGGATCCGTCCGTCACGCAATTGGTGAAGCAGGAAAAGATTTTCGGCCAATATTCCGAAGCAGCTCCGGGGCATGAGGTGAATCCTGCAGCGAAGATCGATGAGACAACGCTCAACCGGTGGATCGCCATCGCGCAAGCAGAGGGCATCGATATCAAGAAGGCGGGCAGCCTGAAGGGCAAAATGCGCGGCGAGGTGCTGGAGAAGCTGTATCTGGTGAAGTATCCGGAACCGAAGAAAAAGAAGTAGGGGGTCGATCCGAGGCCGACGACCGAGAGCGAAGATGATTGAAGGGAAAATGATACGTGTTCGTATTATTTTCGCTTGCGTGGCAAAGGCGGCTTCGTTTTGATACACGCTCATGAGCTCCTCGGAACCCGGATTGAAATTGACCACGACCCAGTGGCTGGTGTGCGTCATTGCTGCCATCGGTTTTGCATTCGATATCTATGAACTCCTGATGCTGCCGCTCATCATCAAGCCCGCGATGGCGGCCTTGAGCGCGCCGATTGTGGAGCAGTTGGTGGCAAACGGCATGGCGCGGCCGGAAGCGATGGCGCTGTGGGTGCCGGGCGGCGAGATGTATGTGAAGTGGGCGCGCACGCTGTTCTTTGTGCCAGCCATCGCGGGTGGCGTATTCGGTCTTCTCGGCGGTTACCTTACCGATGTGTTCGGACGTCGTCGGGTGCTGACGTTCAGCATCTTGCTTTATGCGTTCTCGGCGTTTGCGGCGGGTTTTGCGACGACGCTGGAGCAATTGCTCATCTGCCGGTGTCTCGTCTTCATCGGTGTGTGTGTGGAATTCGTGGCGGCGGTGGCGTGGCTGGCGGAGTTGTTCCCGAATCCCGTCCAGCGCG
Organism: Verrucomicrobiia bacterium; assembly: GCA_036405135.1. Classification (NCBI taxonomy): domain Bacteria; kingdom Pseudomonadati; phylum Verrucomicrobiota; class Verrucomicrobiia; species Verrucomicrobiia bacterium. Next base: position 47,876 of record DASWYF010000003.1, read on the forward strand.
AGAAGGTGCTGGGTTACACGCAGGCATTTTCTTCTGCGGGCGGTTTGCTGGTGGCAGGAGCTAATATCCTTTCGGCCAAGATCGCGGTGGATCTTCCTGCAATCCATGGTGTGCATGAGGCTTGGCGTTATACTTTGATCTCAGGTGTCATCCCGGCATTGCCGCTCATCCTGATCCGTCCATTCCTGCCGGAATCGCCAGCTTGGGCAGCGAAGAAGGCGCAAGGAACGCTCAAACGTCCGAGCATTGCCGAACTGTTCAGTCCGCAACTGCGCCAGACGACGATTGTTACAACATTGGTTTTCGCTGCCAGCTATGGCATCGCTTTCGGTGCCATCCAGCAGTTGCCGCAGATCCTCGGTGCTCCGGGCAAGGGCCATGTGGAAGTGATGGCGGTGGCCAAGGCTGCCCGTGAAGCGGCGGCAGAAGAGGGCAAGGCGGCGGGCAAGCCTGTGCCGGAACCAAAGCTCAAGCAGGCGGCGGGCAATGCCACGGACAAGATGGTGGCGGGTGTGACACTCTGGCAGGAGATCGGCGGATTGGTGGGGCGGTTCCTCCTCGCGATTCTGGTGCTTAAGATCGCCAGCAAACGCAATCTGTTCCGTGTCTTCCAGATCCCGGCATTGATCTTTGTGCCGCTCCTGTTCTGGTGGGTGGCGGGTAATCTGAATACGGAAGGTTCGTTGATCTATATCAAGATCGGCATCTTTATCGCGGGTCTGTTGACGGTGGCGCAGTTCAGTTTCTGGGGTAATTACATCCCGTTGGTGTTCCCGGTGCATCTGCGTGGCACGGGTGAAAGTTTTGCGGCGAACATCGGTGGTCGTGTGATCGGCACGGCGGCGGCTTGGTTCACGCTAAGTCTTTCAGCGGCCAAACCAGCGGCGGATGCCGCAGCGGCAGCTGCCAATGCAGCCGCACCGGCCATGTCTGGTCCGACGAAGATGGCGATCGTGGGTGCCTTGGTGGCGGGTGGCTATGCACTCATGGGAGCAATCCTGACGAAGTGGCTGCCGGAGCCGAAGGAAGAGGATATGAAACACTAGGTAAATGACCCATGACGAAGCTCGAATGACCAAGAAAGAGCACGGTCAGCAAAATTTGAAATAATAAAACCGGCCGTGTATTCGGCCGGTTTTGTTTTGTGAGGCTGACATTGAGGAGGCGTTCTGGCACATAGAAGGAATGAAGCCTCGTTTCTTTGCCTTGCTGGCGCTTGCTTGTGGTCTGGTGTCTTTTAATGTTAATGCGGTAACGCATTCGTTTCTCGCGTTGGGGGCGGAGACTTACATCCTGTCAGGTGAGGGGAAGGTGACATGGACTTATCCGGCGAATACGCGGGACGGTTGGGTATTGCCGGGCGGAAATGTGCTGCTGGCGCTATCGAAGTCCAAGGATTACCCAGGCGGCGCAGTCGTGGAAGTGAAGCGGGATGGGACGAAGGTGTTCGAGTTCAAGGGAACTCAAGCGGAGGTGAACACGGCACAGATGGTGGACGGCGGAAACATCATGCTGACGGAGGCGGGGTCTAAGCCGCGTTTGCTGGAGGTGAATCGCGAAGGGAAGATTCTAGTGGAGTTTCCGATCCAGTGCCAGTTGACCAATTTTCACATGCAGAGCCGGATGGCGCGCAAGTTGCCGAATGGCAATTATCTTATCCCGCAACTGCACGACAAAGTCGTGCGGGAGTATGACAAAACCGGCAAGATCGTGTGGGAGGTGCAGACGCCGAACTGGCCCTTCACGGCGATCCGGTTGGCAAACGGGAATACGCTGATCAACTGCACCTATGGCCACACGAGCATTGAGGTGGATTTAAAAGGCAAAACTGTGTGGCAATTGAGCAATACGGACCTGCCCAAGCCGCTCATCAAAGACGCGTGCGGAGCGCAGCGCCTGCCGAATGGAAATACGGTCATCACGAGCTATGGGAACAGCGGTCCGGGAGTGAAACTCATCGAGGTGGATCGCGATAAGAAGATCGTTTGGACACATGAGAATGAGAAGAAGCATGGGATACATCATTTTCAGATATTGGATACGGATGGGAGGAGTTTGGAGGGGGAGGCGATGAGATAGTGGTCATTTTGGGGCTTTTTGGACCTTTTGGCAAAGAAAGGCTTCCATTGGCAGCGGAGCCTTACTATTTTTGCGGCTCGTACCACTAAGGTTTTAGGCAATCACGTCATTTCAACGATATGAGCACAGCAGCAGTCATCGCGAATAATTTTCCCAAGCTTCACAACGCCATGTGGCCCGGCCTCGTCGGCAAGGGCAGTCCCGGCGCGGAACCGTTCATCGATCTGGATACGATGCTGGACTTTACGGCCAAGGCCGATGTGGGCGGTATCAAGTTCGATGGCGTGGACCTCTTCCTCTACAACCCGCATACGGACATCGACATCGACGACAGTGGCATCAAGAAGCTCGCAGACAAAATCAAGTCCAAGGGCCTCGTGGTCGGTTCCGTGGTGGCGCCGGTTTGGTTCGATGCCTCTGCTGGTGGTGATGAGAAAGCGCGTGCGAATTTCGTGACGCACGTGAAGAAGGCTGTACGCATCGCCAGCAAGCTTCGCGACCTCGGTGTGCGTCCTTACGGCGTGGTGCGTATCGACAGCGCCACGGGCGTGACGGCTTGGGATAAAGATCCGAAAGGCACGACGAAGCTCATCGCGCAGACGTTCCGTGAAGCGGGCAAGATCGCGAAGGGCGAAGGCGAACGCCTCGCCGCCGAAGGCGAAATCTGTTGGGGCGGTATGCATTCGTGGAAGCACATGGTGAATTTGCTGGAGATGGTGGATATGCCGAAGGTGGTCGGCTTCCAGGCGGACATGTCCCACACGCATCTCTACACGCTCGGTTACAATGCTGAGGCGCATCGTATCGTGCCGAAGAAGTACAATTACGAGCCTGCTGAATTTCACAAAGCGATGACGAAGTTGACGGATGCGCTCCGTCCGTGGACGATCGATTTCCATGTGGCGCAGAACGACGGTTCCGTGTTCGGCTCCGGTGATCACGAGAAGACGGGTCGCCACTGCCTCGCCACGGATCCCAAGGGCAAGCTGAACATTACGCGTGATTCCGGATATTGGCTGCGCGACAAGGCCGGCAAGGTCACCAAGAAGATGAAGCACATCTGCTGGGACGGTTGCATGTTCCCGAACGAAGTGCTGAACAAGCAGCAGACCTGGAATGACATCCTCGCGGCGATGATTGAAGTGAGGAACAACCACGGCTGGAAAGCTTGATGAGGCGGGAATAGCCGCAAAAAGGCGCAAAAGGCGCAAAAAATGAAAGACCGTGTATTTGAGCTTTGCGATATGGTACGTCAGACGGGCTATGCAGTTCATAGTTATCACCGTCACGGACATGTTGAAAAGATCTACGAAAATGCATTGGTCAATCGTTTGCGCAGACAAGGTTTGCAAGTTGAACAACAGCATCCTTTGCCGGTGTTTGATGAGGATGGGACCTTGTTAGGTGATTTTTACGCTGATTTGCTTGTGGAAAGAATACTTGTTGTTGAAATCAAAGCGGTCCGGGCGTTTGTAGACGAGCATACTGCTCAAGTGCTTGGTTATCTGCGTTCGGCCCGTTTGGAACATGGTTTATTGGTGAATTTTGGGGCGCCAAAATTCGCCATCAAGAAGTACGCACTCTCAAATCCTGAACTACAAAACTTTTAGCCCTGTTTTTGCGCCTTTTGCGCTTTTTTGCGGCTATCATTAAATTATGGCTAAGAAACAACTTCGTATCGGTTTGATCGGTTACAGCTTCATGGGGCGCGCCCACAGCAATGCGTTCCATCAGGTGAATCATTTCTTCCCCTCCAGCTACGAGCTCGTGCCGCAGGCGGTGTGCGGTCGCGATGCGGCGAAGGTGCAGGAGTTTGCCGACAAGTGGGGCTATAAGAGCATTGAGACGGATTGGAAGAAGATGATCGAGCGCGATGATATCGACGTGATCGACATCGCCACGCCGAACAACATGCACGCCGAACAGGCCATCGCCGCTGCCAAGGCGGGCAAGATGATCCTGTGCGAGAAGCCGCTGGGCCTGAACTCCAAGGAAGCGGAGAAGATGCTCAAGGCCATCGAGAAGGCGGGCGTCGCGAACATGGTGTGGTATAACTACCGCCGCTGCCCGGCGGTCGTGCTCGCGAAAAACATCATCGATTCCGGCAAGCTCGGTCGCATTTTCCATTACCGCGCGAACTTCCTTCAGGACTGGACGATCAATGCGGATCTACCACAAGGCGGCACGGGTCTCTGGCGCTTGGATGCCAAGGTCGCCGGTTCCGGCGTGACGGGTGACTTGCTCGCGCACTGCATCGACACGGCGCTCTGGCTCAATGGCGGTATCAAAGACGTGAGCGCCTTGACCGAGACGTTCGTGAAAGAGCGCAAGCACAACCTCACGGGCAAAGTCGAGAAGGTAAGCATCGATGACGCTTGCCTGTTCCATTGCCATTTCAACAACGGTTCACTCGGTTTGTTCGAGTCCACCCGTTACGCACGCGGTCACAAGGCACTCTACACCTTCGAGATCAATGGCGAGAACATGTCCCTGAAGTGGGACTTGCATGATTTGCACCGCCTGCAGATTTTTGATTACACGGACGAGAGCCAGGAACGCGGCTGGAAGTCCGTTCACGTCTCCGATGGTGATCATCCGTACTGCGGCAACTGGTGGGTGCCGGGTCTGCAACTCGGCTACGAACACAGCTTCATCCATGCGATGGTGGAGTTCGTCAAAGGTCTGGAAAGCGGCAAGGGCTGCAAGCCGGACTTCAAGGATGGTCTCGCGGCAGACTATGTCGTGGACGCCGTGCTTGCTTCCGCCAAGTCGAAGAAGTGGGTGAAGGTGAAGCAGGCGAAGTGATTCGCTGCTGAGTTCAAAGTTTAAGGTTTAAAGTTCAAAGAGCCCGCATCTGGAAACGGATGCGGGCTTTTTCTTTTTGGAGTGCTGCGACTTGGCGCAGCTTTCACACCGAGGCGGCTTGACGTCTCGATTCGACGCGTCAAGCCGCGTCGGCGGAAAGCGGAGTCAAGCCTCCGCACTCCAAAAGGGAATTGCACAATCGGGCGTCCTCGGTTACCCGTGGCGCGATGCCGGAAGATTTTTCAGATGCCACATTGGTGCTGGTGGGACATGGTTCGACACTAAATGCCGAATCTGCTGCCCCGACGCATCAGCATGCGGATGAGTTGCGTCGGCGCGGTATCTTTGGACAAGTGCTCGTGTGTTTCTGGAAAGAAGAGCCAGCGATTTGTGCGGTATTGCGCGGGGCTTATCTGCCGCGTGTGTTCATCGTGCCGCTCTTCATCAGTGAGGGCTATTTCACGGAGCAGGTGATTCCGCGTGAGTTGGGCTTTTGCCAGAATGGAGAGACGAATTTCAACCGGGTTCAGAAGCGTGGTGAGCAGACGTTGCATTACTGCGGGCCAGTCGGTACGCATGACAGCATGACGGCGGTGTTGCTCGCGCGGGCACGTGAGGTGGTGCAGAAGAATCCGGTGGTGGATTTGCCAGAACCGAAACAGATCACGCTTTTCATCGCAGGCCATGGCACGGGGAATAATGAGAACTCGCGCAAGGCGATCGAGCATCAGGTGGCGTTGATCAAGGCGATGAACCTGTATGCGGATGTGCATTCCATCTTCATGGAAGAGGAGCCGCGTATCGCAGATTGCTATAAGCTGGCACAGACGCGGGATATCGTGATGGTGCCATTCTTCATCAGTGATGGGCTGCACTCGTATGAGGATATCCCGATGATGCTGGGTGAGCCGGAGGATGTGGTGCGGGCGCGATTGGCCTCTGGTCAGCCGACGTGGCCGAATCCGACCGAGAAGAACGGCAAACGAGTGTGGTATTCTGCGAGCATCGGGAACGAGCCACACATGCCGGAAGTGATTCTGGAGCGGGTGAGGGAGATGGTGAGCGATAAGTAATTCTTTTTGGTTAGTTCCGCCTCGTTATCCCGCATGCGGGACAGCTACGAGTGAGAAATGCGCTTTCCACTGTGGCTCATTCCTTTATCTTCGCGGCGTGCACTGGCAGAAAATAGCCCTGGTGGGCGTTGGTTTGCTGGGCGGCTCCGTTGGGTTGGCCGTCCGGCAGCGTCGTCTTGCGGCGCAGGTGGTCGGATACGTTCGACGGCAGGCGTCCATTGATGAGTGCATGAAGGTGGGGGCAGTGGATTCTGCTACGCTTGATCTCGCCCAGACGGTTAAGGACGCCGATCTGGTCATCCTGTGCACGCCCATCGGGCAGATGCTAGAGCTCACCAAGCAGATGCTGCCGTCGCTGAAGCGCGGTGCGGTGGTGACGGATGTGGGCAGTGTGAAGGGGCAACCGGCGCAGGAGTTGACTACACTCATCGCGAATGGCGGGGGTTGCTTCATCGGCAGTCATCCAATGGCGGGGGCGGAGAAGATGGGGGTGAGTGCGGCGCGGGCAGATCTATTTCAGAACGCGGTGTGTGTGGTTTCGCCTACACCAAAGTCTCCAGTGGCTGAGGTGAAGAAGCTGGAAGAATTTTGGAAGGCGCTCGGCGGCAAGCCGCTGCGTCTCAAACCGGATTTGCATGATGAGTTGGTGAGCCGTTCCAGTCACTTACCGCACGTCATCGCGGCGGAGTTGGCGAGTTACGTGCTGAGCCCGGCGTTGCCGAAGCATCAGGCGCAGCTTTGCGCGACGGGTTTTCGTGACATGACGCGCATAGCTTCTGGTTCGCCGGAGATGTGGCGGGACATCTCAGTGGCGAACAGCAAGCATCTCTCCCAAGTGCTTGGCGTGTTCATTGAGGACCTGCAAGAGTTTCAGCTCGCGCTGAATAACGGTGATGTGAATGCGATCGAGGAGTTTTTCGTGAAAGCGAAACAACGTCGCGATGAATGGTGTGCGCAGATGGCTTCTCCTTCGCCCGAGTAATCTTCTTTTGAAAGTGTATTTGTGAGTCTTCCAGATCTGATTGAAATCGTTCCTTTGGATAAACCGGTTAAAGCCGAAGTGACGGTGCCGGGGTCTAAGAGCATTACCAATCGCGCATTGGTATTGGCGGCGCTGGCGAATGGGACGGTGACGTTGGAGGGCGCGTTGTGGAGCGAGGACACGCAGGTGATGGTGGAGTGTTTGCACACACTGGGTTTCAAGGTGAATGTGGAGGCTGACCTGAATGAGTTTTGCAATCGCACGATCACGGTGGAAGGGCGGGGCGGGGTGATTCCGAAGGCCGGGACGGTTGAGAAGCCTTTGGAATTGTTTGTGGGAAATGCCGGAACGGCGGCGCGGTTTTTGGCGGCGATGGTTTGTTTGGGCAAAGGCGTGTATCGCCTGAGCGGTGTGCCGCGCATGCACGAGCGCCCGCAGGCTTCTTTGTTTCAGGCGCTACGCCAGCTTGGCTATCAGATCGATTCGGCGAACAACAAGTTGCCAGCGGTCATTCATGGGGTGGGTGCGAAGGCGGGCAAGTGTCAGGTGAGCGTGGATGAGAGTTCGCAGTTCGCCTCGGCGTTGATCTTGAGCGGGACGATCGGGCAATGGCAGGTGGGTATCCAGGGGGCGAATACGGATGAGTTGCCTTATGTGGAGATGACACGGGAGCTGGTGAAAGCGTTTCCGAAGAGTGGCGGCAATTTTTACATCGAGCCGGATGCATCGAGCGGGAGTTATTTTTGGGCGGCCAACTCGGTGGTCTCGCACTGGCCGAAATCGAAGTGGCAGATCGATGGCGAGTTCCCGAATTATCTGCCGTTGCCAGCGGAAATTTCTCGTGAGTCGGATTTGGGCGATAGCATCATGACGGCGATCGTGCTGGCACCGTTTTTATCGGCACCGGTGAAGTTCACGGAGTTGGGTCGCTTGCGGGTGCAGGAGTGTGAACGCGTGGTGGCCTTGCGCACGGAGTTGACGAAGTGTGGCGCGAAGGTGATCGAAGAGGGTGATACGCTGACGGTCTATCCTTCACAGCTTCACGGGGCGGAGATCGAGACTTACAATGATCATCGCATGGCCATGTGCTTTGCGGTGGTGGGGTTGCGTGTGCCGGGAATCAAACTACGGAATCCTTCGTGCGTGAAGAAGACATTTCCCAATTTCTTCCAGAAGCTAGCGAAGGATTTGGGAGTGACTATCCTCGATGCCCAAGGGAAGAAGCTGGGGCATGAGGATTTGTTCGCGGGGTGAGGTGAACCGCGGAATACAGAAAAGTTTTTCGATTTGACGCGTAGGTTCTGATGTTGCGCGTTGGAAAGAAAAGATTAGGTTTGGCGGTGATGTAGGAAGGTATGTTCAGCGCCGCCAAACACATGTTGGTTTTTCTACTGCTGTTCACGCTCAGTCCTTTGAATGGACAGGCGATGATTGTGCAGTTGGAGGGATATGTTAATGCCGACTTGTTGCTGGCTGGGGAGCGGCAAATTCTTTGGAGTCTTTCTTATTCGGGAGTGAGTTCTTATGAGTTGATTTCTTTAGACGCACAGAACGGGAAGGAACAGTGGCGGGTTAAGATGGAGGACAGACCGCACAATGTGGTGGTCGGCGGACAAGATGTCTTTTACTTCATTAGTGGTGATTTTTTGACCGCAGCCCGTCTATCATCAAGCCAAGTTTTATGGAGGACCAATCTTTCTGCTGTTCCACAACAGGTTAAAGCTTTGCCGCCTAAGCCGAGTAGCAGGAAGGGCGATAGTTTGGTTGAGCCGATATCAGTGCTTAACTTCGGCTATTCTTTGGTGCCGAATAGATTCAATTATTCCGAGATTCAGATAAATGGTCCCCTTATCGTGATTGATCGCAAGGGGTTGAATGGCTCTGGCTGTGTTTGGGATGTTTGTTTTCAAGACTGGTTGGTGATCGATCGGAGAGTAGGGAAAATCGTAGATGGAGGACCGGGGGAGATTTTAGCTCACGGCAAAAATCTGGTGGTGGGTAATCAGGAGGCTGCGTTTCAGTTCAAGGATGGCGTAAAGGTGCCAATGCCTAAACTGGCGGAGATGCACAAGTCGATGAACCCTTTTTCTCGACAGGGAAAACGTAATGATGTGAATGATTGGGTGCTTGTTTCGAGAACTCACACGACTACTGGCCCTGTGGCCGCCTTTAATGTCAAAAGCCAGACCACGGTTGATCTTAAACTTGGCCATCGTGATCCGTGTCAGCAGGGATGGATTGTTCTGAAGGATGGTTTCTTGAGATATTCTGAATATCACTCGTCAGGTTTCCCCGATGCTAAAACTACGACTGAAAAATTCTGGATCGAGTTGTATAACTTTGAAGGAAACTTGCGGGCAGAGCGGACCACCGAAGCTTTCAAGGATTTTTGGACATCATCACTCGGTGTTAATTCCCGTGGGACTGTGTTGCTTGATGTGAAAGACTCACTGGTGACGGTGGAAATTCCATCGCTTGAAATGAAACGGTGGCAAACCAAGCCAGGAGCCAGTTTTCACATGACTGAAAGTGGTGATCGGATGGTTTGTGTCCGAGGTGATTGGTCTGCTCAGACAATGGCTAAGGCTTCGGAACGGAGAGAGGTGATCATCACTGGGGTAGATGCCATCACCTTTGCGCCGATTTGGGAGCATCGGGAAAAGGTGACCGCGAAAAAATTACGATAGAGCGAATGAACTGATTTCAGTGCTCCTCACCATGCTTGGCCGTTGAAGAGGTGATCTTCTCGATCCATGCCAAGATCAGGGCGGAGATGATAAAGATGGTGTGGATGACGACCTGCCAGAAGATGACCTTGTGGGAGTGTTTTTCCACGTCGATGAAAGTCTTCAGCAAATGCACGGAGGAGATGCCGATGAGGGCGGTGGCGAGCTTGACTTTCAGCACACCGGCGTTCACGTGGGAGAGCCATTCCGGTTGGTCCGGGTGACCTTCCAGATTCAGACGGGAGACGAAAGTTTCGTAACCGCCGATGATCACCATGATGAGGAGGTTTGCGATCATCACCACGTCGATCAAGCCTAGGACGAGGAGCATGACCTCGCTTTCTTTCATTTCTTGGACACCGCTCATCAGGTGCCACAGCTCCAGCATGAAACGATAGACGTAGATGCCTTGGGCAATGATCAGGCCGAGGTAAAGTGGGGCCTGCAACCAGCGGCTCAGGAAAATCATGCTGCCGAGGGTGTTCTGGAACGGGGAAGACTTTTGTGGATTGCTCATGCGTACACTATTTGCGCTCTGGACTGACGCCCAGAGCGCGGGTTGTGTTCAAAACTAAAGGAGGATTGAGGATAATGGGTGCCTATCTCTAAAAGTTGATGTTTTATAAGATTCCCGGCACCCCTCACCCCGGCCCTCTCCCCTCCGAGGGGCGAGGGTGTTCGCGTCTGTCCTTATTAAACGCTTAAAGTTTATGACAGGCTTTTAGACCCTGCCGCCGTAGCTGCCGAAGTCGTCGACATCCAGCAGGTCGAACCAACTGTTGATATCCTCACGTTTCGGCGCGGCCTTGGCGTGGAGGTCATTGAAATACTGGCGGCTGTCCACGTCCGAGGGCGGGCGTTGTTCTTGCCAAGACGACCACGCGATGATGTCGGGTGTGGAGGGCTTGGTAGTGCTGTTCGCGGTGATCCATTCGAGGATATCACCATCACCTTTGCCCTTGGCCAGTTCCGCTTTCAAGGCTTCGTGGTCGATGCCGGCGAACTCGAAGAAGCGTTGGTCCAAGGGGCAGTTGTAATGATACTCGCCTTGCTTGCCATCCAAGGTGGCGCGGCCTTTATCGATCAGGCGCGGGAGGATGACAAAGCCCCCGAGGCGCACACGGGCGCTGCGGGGGGGACGTTGAGTAAGGTCGGTAGAGCTCATGGGGCGCTACTATAACTCAGATCACGATCGGCGCTACCGACATGAAGACCGGCAGGTAGTCATGCTTGCGGCCCTTGGTGCTCAGAGGTTTCTCTTTCGCGGCCTTGGGTTGCTGGGCCTGCTGTTGTGCCGCCTGCTTCTCGGGCTTCGGTCCGGGTTTCTTGGCCGTCTCGATGATGCCGTTGGCGAATTCGATGACGTGACCTTGATGGATGAGCCAGTGCAGGTCTTGCGTGATGAGCTTTTGCTCCGGCGTCAACTCTGCTTGCGCAGGAGCGGCAGGGGCAGCGGGCTTGGCTTCACCTTCAGCCGGGGCGGCAGCGGCTGCTTCAGGAGCAGGTGCGGCGGGAGCGGCAGGCGTGGGAGCCAAGGCGTCGTAGATCTTACGGCGCGTGCATTTCTCGGTCTTGTTGATGAACTCGATGATGCCCTTGATGCTGTCTGACACTGGCGTGACCGCGAGGTCCAGATAGTGCGGACGGGCGACGGCCACGTGGGTGACGGTTTTGTCCACCTTGAAGAACTGCAGGCCGAGTCCGGCGAACTGCTGGCTCAGCACGGTGACGAGCTTGAGCGGGAACTTCAGTTGTTCGTCGAGGTTACGACGGAACAGCGCGCGAAGCGGGCCGATCGGAATGTTCTGCGTGGCGGTGCCGATGATGGTGTGGCTCTCCACCGGTTGCACGATGTTCGCCAGATGCGTCTCGCGGAAATGTTTTTCCACGGCTTCGCGATTCGCGAGCTTCACGGGCTCGGGGACGTTGAGCGGGATGAACTCGGTCTTCCAGCTCTGGTCTTCCAGCCACTTCTTCACGACTTCCTCGTCCTTCACGATGCGGACGCGGGCTTTGAAAGCCTCGAACGGCATGCGGGCGAAGCGTTCCTGATGCAGGTGACGCAGCTTGTTCTGGTAATCGTGATAGTTCGGCGGGCCGAGGATCTCGCCGCTCATGCCGCACTGGGCCACGAAGGTGTAGACACCCTTGGGCTTGTCGGTGGCGGTCTTCTCGGTCTGGTAGAACGTATCGAAATGTTTCGTGAGGACGTGGCTCACGGCATCTTGCTCATTGAGCCAGATGGTGTCATCCAGGCGGCAGATGAAGAGCGGCTGCACGGGTGTGCCGTCCGAGTTTTTCTGCGTCTCGAAGCGCACGACGTAGCGTTCCGGGCGCTTGATGATGAGGAAGCCGATGTCGAACAGCGGATAAGCGCGGCCAGTCAGTTTGATCTGGCGGGCGAGTGCGTCCACGCCCTTGTCTTCCGGCAGAATGGAGACATTCAGCGAGGGCAGGGGAGGCAGGGGTTCGCGACGCGGCTCTTCACGGCGATCGCCAAAACGGCCACCGCGATCATCCCGGCGAGGACCGCCACGGCGATCTCCGCGATCACCACCACGGTCACTGCGAGGTCCGCCGAAGCCACCACCGCCATCGCGGCGAGGACCGCCCGGTCCACGGCCACCGCCACCGGGGCCATCACGACGGGGACGACGACCGCCGCCGAACTCTTCATCGCCACGAACATTGGCATAGCGGTTCGTAGAGGAGGTCTCTTTGGCCCACGCGGGCAAAAGTTGCTGCTCGAGATTTTCGAGATTGAACTCGGATTCCAACGGATTACTCATGTTAAAACGTGACGCCTAAGGCGGAGTGTGCCGCGCACAGGCGAAAAAACAGAGTGAGCATGGGCTTTCAGGAAAAGGAAAGCAAGAGCGGGTTGGAGGCTTGCATAAAATAGCCAAACCGCGATTTTCACCGTCCAATTCTCTTTCCGTTTGGGAAATCAACGGGCCGGGCTCTTTGCCTTCACCAGTTTCTTTTTACCTGTTTTCCGACGCTCAATGACTTGGAGGCGGTCGGGGCGTTTTTTTGCCGTCGAGGTCTTAAGCCGGATGGGTTTATTGCGGTCGGCTGATCTCAGTATGGCTTCGATGATGCGCACGTCGCGTAAGCCTTCTTCGCCGGACGGTTCTGGCTCCCGATGATTTAAGACGCAATCGGAAAAATAGACGAGTTCGGCAGCGAACTGATCGCGCTTCGGAAACGTCTTGCGCATGGAGCGCTTTGGGGTGGTGACTTCCAAGGAGATCGGCTCCGCGTATTCGTACGCTTTGGAAACTTTCAGGGTTCCTTCTGTTCCCACCACGGTGTAAACGTCAGTATCTGTCGCCCCGAAGCTGCATGTAAAACTAGCCAGGCAGTCATCGGGGAAACGCATCATCACGCTGCTCATCTCGTCCACTTCGGTGAACCGCTTGTCATCGTTACTGGCGCTGAAGGCGAAAACTTCGAGGGGTTCAGCGCGAAAGATATAACGGGCGGCGTTGATGCAATAGATACCGATGTCATAGAGCGGGCCGCCACCGAGATCGCGTTTCAGGCGGATATTGCCAGGCTCAGTTTGCATGCTGAAGAGAGATTGGAAGAAGCGGGGCTCGCCGAGTTTGCCGGATTGCACAATCTCGACGGCTTCCATATTGGCGCGTTCAAAATGCAAGCGGTAGGCGGTCATCAGACGGACATTAGCCTTGGCGCAGGCATCGATCATCTTGCGACATTCGGCTTCGGAAGTGCCGAGCGGTTTTTCGCAAAGGACGTGGATTTTAGCTTTGGCGGCGCGGAGGACATAGTCGCGATGCAGAGAATTGGGCAGCGCGATGTAAACGGCATCAATTTGGCCGCTGGCGAGGAGATTGTCGTAACCTTCGTAATCGCAGACATTCGTGACACCAAGGTGGCGACCGAGTTTGCGAAGCTTTTCCGGATCATCGGAAACAAGTGCGGTCACTTCAGAGTTTTCTTTGGCGGCGGCGAAGGCAGGCAAGACGGCTTCTTGCGCGATGTGGCCGAGGCCGACGACGGCGTAACGGACGCGTGAATGGTTGTTTTTCATAACGATGCAAGTTCAGTTGAAAGCATCCTTATGGGCAAAAGGTGTGCCAAGAGAGATGGGCTGGTTTTGTGCCGTCCAGTTGTCCTACGGGGAAGGGATGAGAAAACCTTCGGTCCATTCGGGGCGGGCGGGGGCTTCGCCGTTGGCGAGGGATTCTTTCCATTCGTTGTCGGTGAGGCGTTGGGGGAAGGGGGTCTCGAATTCGTAGTGGCTGAGGACGGGACCGGCGACCATGAATTTCTTGGAGCCGCGTTCGACGACCATGAAGAGCATGTTCACCTTGCCGACGCCTTGATGGAGGATGCTGCCGGGGTCACCTTCTTGCGGAGAGGGTGGATCGGTATGCACATCGGCGACGAGGGCGTCGTATTTTTGCGCGCCGAAATCGATGGGGAAAGTGTCCGTGTAACTGGCGCTGCCGAGCATGTGACGGTAGAAGAGGCTGGGATACCAGCCATCGTAACGGCGCACGGGTCCGTAATTCGTCACGCCGGTCTGCATGAGTTGATGCATGAAGTTGGTTTGCGTGACGCTGAGAGGTTCTTGGCGCGTTTGTTGATCGGCGATCGCGCGGAGTTGGGAAACCTTGTCGATGAAATTGGTGAGGAAGGAGATGTGTTTCGCTTTCACATTCGCCATGTCCACGTTGCCATGCTCGATGTCGCTGACGGTACCTTCATAAGGCGAGGCTTGGAGGAGAGCGGCGGTGCGCGAGATCATTTGCTCGAGGCGGAGCCAGAATTCCACATTGGGCTCCACATAGGCATCTGGGTAACTGCACAGGCCCACATCGCTGTAGCTTTGCTTGGCGTAGAGGATGGTGTCGTGGCGGAGTTCGGTCCAGGAAGCAAGCTGGGTATTGAGAAGGCGGAGCGCCCATTCGCGGGTGCGGACGGCTTGGGGATAGTGAGTGTCCGTGGTGGGAGCGGACAAGGCGCGCAGGGAAGAGAGCCAGCTCAGGTAGATATTGCTCTCCCACGCTTCGGGCGTCTGGCTATCGAGGACGTTGCGCGCGGCGGCGAGGTTGTGTTGATAGGGGCGGTTATCGCGCCAGAAAATCATGTGATCCGGGCTGGAACTGGCGGTGGAATTGGTGAGGCGGGCGAGGAGTTCGGGGACGATCTGGTCATTGGCCAGCGTGGAGAAGGCGACATCCAAGGCGCTGGGAACGCGGCGTTGGATCTTGTTGGTCACACCGTTTTCCACCCAGAGAATGCTATCCGAAGTGACCTTCGAGAGGGCCCAGCTATCGGGGACAAACTTCTGGCCGAAGATGGTGAAGGAGCGGGGCAGGCGGAGTTGCTGCGGGCCGACTGGGGAGACGAAGGCATCGCCACGGATATTCTGCACGCCGAGCGAGCCTTGGCCTATCTGCGTTTGCAGGTCGGTGAGTTGTTGTGTGGTCGTGATGGCGGCAAGCGACGTGATGCCTGCGGAGGCGGTGAGATCGGCGAGATGGGCGAAGGTCATGGAGTCTGTCCAGCCGACGAAGGTCTCCGTGACCTTCTCGAAATTTTGCCATGCCGGGTATTTGCCGGAGAGGACGAGCAATCGGCCGAGTGTGATGGCGGTGCCTAGCTGGCGTGTGGAGGGCGGGAGAGGATTGCCGTCGCAATCTTGATCGCCGCCAGCGATGCGGAAATCAATGCGACCGAGCCACATCGTCGCGCGGAAATAACGGCGAAGGCGTTCGGATTGTTCGTAGTGGCCGCGAGGTTTGAATTGGGAGAAATCGGTGTTCCTCGGATAATCGAAAAAGGTGAAGCAGGTGAAGGATTCGGAGCTGATGGCGTCGAGCGTTGCTTGCACACGGGCGGCTTGGCCGAGGGCGGAGGCAACCTTGTTGCCTTTGAGCAGGGAACGCGCGACGGTCAGGTAGTAATCGGCATCCAATACACTGGTTGAGAGAGGGCCGCTGCCAGCTTCTTGCTGCGTGACGGCGATTTGCGCGGCCATGGCGTCGAGGATTTCTTCGAGCGTTTTCGAGAGCCAGAGGTGTTCGAGTTCCACGAGCATGTTGTCGTAGGAGCGATGCCAGGCGTGGAGGATGGCATCGGCAGAGACGAAGACGGGCAGGTCATCATTCCACAAGCTGTAAAAGGCTTGGGCGAAGTTCGTGGTGGCGAGGCGTTCGCTGACGACGAAACCGTTTTGCTGAAGGACGGCTTGTTCGGTAGCGTTGAGGCGGAAATCGTAGAAGCGGTAGCCGTGGTTTGTGGGCTGCATGCCGACGTTGTTCGTGGCGGGGTCGGTGGCAAAGAGGTTCCAGTATTGCGCGGTGGTGATGTTCCAATCGATGCCGGGGAGGTAAACATTCGTGAGGCTGTAACGCGCGGCGAATTGGGCGGGCGTGATCTGGCCGAGAGCGGCGAGTTCCTGCGCGAAGGCGGCGTTGTAACCGAACACTTCGCTGCCACCGGTGCCTACGGGAGCATTGGCGGTGTTGCCCCAGGCGGCTTGCAATCGATAGTAGGATTGCGCCTGACCGATGCCGACAGAGAGTTGCGTGAGCGCGGCATTTCCTTTTTGCGGCGGGCCGACGTTTACCCAATCGAGCAGGTTGGTGCTGTGCTGCAATTGGAAGAGCGGATATGCCGTGGCACCGGAGGGCAATGGCAAATTGCCCGGCCAGCTCAGGTCTATGTGAGTGCTCTGGGGTTGGAGGTTGAGTGAAGGTCCGGCAGGTTGTGCGTGCAGGACGCAGACTGCAAGGAGCGAGACGATGAAAGATACGACTGATTTCATGTTCACAATCGAGAGACGAGCCAGCCATACGACGGCAGAGCTTGAATCTCGATTATGACATCTATCATGTAGGAGAGAGCAGGGGCATGGGGCGATGGCCTACTTCGAGAGGGGGTAGCCAAGCACAGTAGTGCTATTTTCGTTTCGGTGCAGTTGCTGCCAAAGCTGATTCATAGCCTCCACCGAAATCCAAACGAGTCACGTCATTGAATCTGATACGCCTAGGGCCGGTCCACTCAGTGTGATAATTCAAATCTTCGAGAGTGAACGTTGCGCGGCTCAATTTGGCCAACTGCCCGATATAACAAACATTGGGGTCAATCCGCTCGCGATGAATAGTCACCAGAGGAAAGCGTGCGGCGACCGTGGACAGCAACGCGGAAAGCGAGGCAATGGAAACGGTTGGCAAAGGCGTTGGTTCGAGTTGGTAATGTTTTACTGCCCGGTGTTGCCAGTAGGTGGACCGGTCAAAAACGCGAAAGTCTTTGATGTCCGCATCAAGGACCGCTGAGTAACCGTTCAGGCGAAAGGTATCCCAATCCAGACTTTGAAAGAGGATGATCTCAGGTGTGAAATCCACCAAGAAGCCGCAAGTGCTTTTCGTGCCTTTGATGTGACGACGAATTTCCACGAGCTGTCCGGCGGACTTGCGAAGTTTTTTTTGAAAGCCTGTGATCTTGGCCATACGGTATTTTACCTCTTGCGGTGAGAATGTGATACAGGGGCTGGCTTTGGGCGGCAAGCTATTGAAAGCAAAAGCTCCAAGGAAACCCTTGGAGCCTTGCGAAATGAAATGTGAGGAAACGCGCTTACTTCACCGTCACACCCGCAGTCTGCATCTCGCGGATGGAACGTTCTTCATCGCCAGCGGCCATGTTCACAGCGCGGCAACCTTCCTTGATGACGAACGTTTTGAAGCCGGCTTTCGCACAATCCAGCGCGGTATATTTCACGGTGTAATCGGTGGCGAGGCCCACGATGTAAACTTCTTCCACCTTGTTCGCTTTCAGCCAATCACCCAAACCCGTCGCGCGGCGTTGGTCGTTATCGAAGAGCGCGCTGTAGCTGTCCACAGCTGGATCGACGCCTTTTTCAAAGACCTTGGCAAATTTGTTCGTCGTGAGACCTTTGGCGAATTCCGCACCAACGGTGCCTTGCACGCAATGATCGGGCCAGACGCGTTGGGTGCCGGACTCCAGTTCCACACGATCACCCACTGAGGTGCCGGGATGGCGGGAGGCGAAGCTGATGTGGCCTTTCGGATGCCAGTCTTTCGTGGCGACGACCAGATCATACTCGGTCAGCAGCTTGTTGATGACGGGCACAACCTCGTCACCTTTCGGTACGGCCAGAGCGCCGCCCGGTGTGAAGTCGTTCTGTACATCCACGACCACAAGGGCCTTGACCTTCTTCTTGTTGAATAAGCCTAACATAAACTTTGGTTACTACGGCGCGGTAGAATTCCACAATAACGACCAAGAATCAACAGTGCGAAATGGTCGGGGGCGAATGGGGGCGCATCTTGACACTGCCCCCATAATGAGTTGGTAACGGTTCCGATCCTGGGTGCAAAGGGGCAACCACGAACCAAAGGAACACGGATGAAGCCAGAACCCAAGCGGCCTTTGACCTTACGGGAGATCGAGCAGGAA